>DATASG010000061.1:0-15894 GCA_036269295.1 Vicinamibacterales bacterium
GGGGATTCCCGCGGGGGTCGGCGTCCCCGCGTACGCCGGCGTGCCGATCACCTATCCGGGCGGCGGCGACACGCTCACCTTCGTCCGCGGGCACGAAGACGAGGGAAAAACGCGCACCTCCATCGACTGGTCGAGCCTCGCGACGCTCGATGGCACCATCGTCTGTTACGCCGGTCCTCAGCAGGTGCACACGATGTTGAGCGCGCTGCTCTCGCACGGCCGGCCGCCGGACGAAGCGGGCGTGCTCGTCTACGACGGCACCTTGCCGACGCAGCAGACGCTCGACGGTCCGCTCGCCGAGCTCGCGCGGCTGACGAAAGACTCGGCCGATCGGCGCGCCGCGATTCTGGTCGTCGGCCGCGTGGCGGCGCTGCGCGAGCACCTGCGCTGGTACGACGTGCGGCCCCTGTTCGGCAAGCGTGTGCTGATTACGCGCCCGCGCGATCAGGCGGCCGATTTCGTCCAGCTCGTCGAAGCGGCCGGCGCCGAAGCCATCGAGGCGCCGATGATCCGCATCGTTCCGCCGGACGATTATGGACCGCTGGACGAGGCCTGCGTGCACGCAGGCACGTTCGACTGGATTATTTTCGCGAGCGGCCATGCCGTGGACGCCTTCATGGAGCGCCTGTTGAAGGGTGAGCAGGACGTGCGCGCGCTCGGCGGCGTGAAGCTCTGTGCGGTCGGCGCCGCAACCGCTGCGCGTCTCGCAGCGCACGGACTGAAAAGCGACTTGACGCCGGCGGAGTACCGCGCCGAGGCGGTCGTGCGGGCACTCTCGGACGCGGCGGAGGTGCGCGGCCTGCGCATCCTGCTGCCGCACGCCGATATCGGCCGCGAGCTGCTCGCCGAGGAGCTGAAGAAGCGCGGAGCGGCCGTCACCGAAGCGGTCGCCTACTGCACGGTCGTGACGGAAGCGGAGCGCGAAGGCGAGCCGGATATTTACCAGATGCTCCTGAACGGCCGTATCGACGTTGTCACGTTCACGAGCCCGTCCGCCGTCCGCAACTTCGTCCGCATCGTCGGCGAGGAGCCCGCGGCGGATCTGCTTCGGACGACCGTGGTGGCCTCGATCGGACCGGTCACGGCGGAAGCGGCCGCGCAGTTCGGGATCACATCGGCGATCGTGCCGGCACACTATACGATTCCGGCGCTCGTCGACGCGATCGTGGAACACTTCGAAACGGCAAGGCTCGCGACGATGGCAGCGCGAAGGCTTTAGCCAGCGTCCCGGACTGCGGTGAATCATCATGAGCTCCACGGAAACCCACGCCCACGCGACGCTGCATCTGACCAGGCGGCTGCGACGGCTGCGCCAATCCGAACCGATGCGCGCGCTGGTGCGCGAGACGCGCCTGTCGCCCGACAACTTCCTCCTCCCGCTGTTCGTCTGCGAGGGCGACGGCGTACGGCGCGAAGTCAGCTCGATGCCCGGCGTGTATCAACTGTCGGTCGACGAGGCCGTCAAGGAAACCGCGGCGGCAAAGGCCGACGGCATCCGGGGCGTCCTGCTCTTCGGCCTGCCCGAGCAGAAGGACGACATCGGATCAGCGGCGTACGATCCGGAGGCGCCGGTGCAGAGCGCGATCCGCGCGATCAAGCGTGACGTGTCCGGCGTGCTCGTCGCGACCGATGTCTGCCTCTGCGAATACACCGACCACGGCCACTGCGGCATCGTCGTCGACCAGGAGATCGCCAATGACGCCACCGTCGATCAGCTCGTCCGCGCGGCGGTGTCCCACGCGGCGTCGGGCGCCGACATCGTCGCGCCCTCGGACATGATGGACGGCCGCGTCGGCGCGATCCGCCAGGCGCTGGACCAGCGTGGCTTCGAAAACACCGCGATCATGGCCTACGCGGCGAAGTACTGCTCTGCGTTCTATGGACCGTTCCGCGACGCCGCAGGGTCGGCGCCCCAGTTCGGTGACCGGCGGTCGCACCAGATGGACCCGGCCAACGCGGCGGAGGCGCTGCGCGAAGTCGAGCTCGACATCGCGGAGGGCGCCGACATCGTGATGGTCAAGCCGGCGATCACCTATCTTGACGTGATCGCGCGGGTGAAGCAGGCGTTCAACTTTCCCACCGCCGCCTATCATGTGAGCGGCGAGTACGCGATGCTCAAGGCGGCGGCCCGCAACGGCTGGATCGACGAGCCGCGCGCGATGCTCGAAACGCTCACCGCCATTCGCCGTGCCGGCGCGGACGTGATCATCACCTACTACGCTCGCGAGGCGGCGCGCGCGATCGCGTGACGCGGGCTTGCCCGCCGAAGCTCGGACGAAACGCAGCCGAGCGAAGGCGGGTCAGGGAACGAACGTGAATTTGACCTGGCCGATCACCGTCTTGGTCAGCCCGAGGAACGATCCCCCGAGCGGCCGTGTGCGCGTCGTCACGCGAACGTAATAGTCGCGCGCCGGATCGAGCCGCGCGGTATCGGTGACCGGTACACGCGTCCACCTCGTCAGCCAGGTTTTCACCACCGTATCGTCTTCGGTGACCAGCACGTCTTCGACCCGGCCGTCGACGGTGCGGGTGAGGGTGTGGCGGCGCGTGAGGTTGTCGTACTGATCGGTCGTCGCCACAATCGTCGTTCCCACCGTGCGATCGATCCAGGCCGGCGTGCGCAGCTCGAGCTGATACGTGAACGTGGTGCGAAGGCCGCTGGCAATCGCCTCGCGTACCGCGTCGGTGTAGGCGTCGTTGAGCTCGAATGACACCACCACGCGGTTTTCGCTGATCGTCGGGGTGATCCGGAGCGTTTCTTGCGCTTGCAGCGCCGGCGCGGCGAGCAGCAGTAGAAGGAGCAGGTACGTGGGTCTTGGTGTCATCAGCATCAGTACCGGAATACCGCAGCCATGGTAGCGCGCCAGAACGACAAGTGCTCGCCGCCAAATGAAAGCCCGACCGTGGGGCTGCTTTCGCCGACGGTCTGAAACCGCCGGATGTCCCAGCTG
Source organism: Vicinamibacterales bacterium (assembly GCA_036269295.1). Lineage (GTDB taxonomy): Bacteria > Acidobacteriota > Vicinamibacteria > Vicinamibacterales > CAVVIG01 > CAVQFC01. The sequence goes on from DATASG010000061.1 coordinate 2,952, forward strand.
ACCCCGACTTTGTTGGTCACGAACGCGATCGCCCCGGCGCCGACATCGAACGCGGGCCTCACGGTCGACACGTCGAACACGCCGAGCGCGGTCGTCGTCCTGACCACCATCAGTGTTGCGCCCCCGACGATATACGGCCGCAAGAAATATTCGGTCAAACGCCGGGGTGCCGCCACCACCAGGTTGCCGCTGAAGGTCGCCACGTGGCTGACCCGCACGAGATTCTTGTCGCCGGCCTGGAAGAATCCGGGCGAGTCGAAGACGTCGACCTCGGTCCCGAATATCTCGCCCAGGAACGCCGCGCTGCCGCCGATCGCCAGATGGGGCTTGCCGATCGCCTCTTCAGGATCCACGAATGTCGTCCCGCCTGCGAACGTCGCACCGATGAACGGGCGAATCTGCCGGTCGGCGGCCGATGCCCGGGTCGCCATCAGCAGACCGGCGACCAGAACGACCGTGCTCCGCGCGAGGCTTCTGGCGGTCATCGGCCGAATACTGACAGAAAGAGCCGCGCGAACGGCGATACGGTCACGTCTCCCGTTGACAGATCGAACGGCCGAGCCAGGCCCGAGCTGTTGGCGAGCAGGATCAGCGTCAGCCCGCGCTGCGGCACGTAGATGATCATGGATGACGACGCGTTGTCGCTGACGCCGAATTCCCAGACAACCGGGCCGCCGTTGTTGTTCTGCACGAACCATCCGTACGCGTGCGGCAGTGGCTGGCCGTTGGCGTCATTGGGCGGCGTCAGCGCCAGCGCCCGCCATTCCGGCCGTAACAGGATGCCCCTGGCGCCCTTCAGTGCGAGATCGAACTGCTCGAGGTCGCGCACGGTCGAAATCATTCCCGATGCCGGTGTGAGGGTGGACGCGACGTACGACGACGCCGTCGCGTGCCCGCGGGCGTCGATCGCATACGGCGTCGCCAGCCTCCCGATCACGTCCGCGAAGCGCTGCAACGTCGGTGCGGTGAAGCTCTCGGCCGGCGCCTTCAGCTGCACGACGTCGGATCCCGGCACCGAGTCAATCATCGCCAGTCGATCGAACAGCGCCCACATGCCCCACCGGAAGCTGGAATCGGTGCACCGCGCAATCGCCGCCGCAACCGGCGCGAGCCGCTCGAGGCGATAGGAGAAGGTGAGACCCTTCGGACCAGCCGTGGTGTGCGTCAGCAATTGCCCGATGGTCGCCGTCGCGTCGGGACTCGAGGGCGCGAACTTGCTGACCGGATCATCCAGCGATAGCCACCCGTCCGAAGCGCACCGGACAGCCAGCGAGGCGACGATCGTCTGCGTCGTTCCATCCAGCTGGAACGGCGTCGTCGCGTTGACCGGAATGTTGCGGTCCACGTTCTGCTGGCCGAACGAGCCTTCCCACATGACATCGGAGGGTCCCACCAGCGCCGCCGCGAGCCCGGGAATGCTGGCCTGGATCCTGAGGGCGTCGAGATAGTCGCTGAAACGCAGCAGCACGAAGTCGTCGGCTGCGTGCACGAGCGCGCTTGCCGCCAACGCCAGAGCCATCGTGATCAGCAAGACCGGCGGACGACGCATGCGCATGACCTGTGGGCGGGGGGACCATCATCATACTCGGAAGGGCGCCGCGGCGCATATAATCCGCCGATAAAGACCGGAGGGATGATGAACGCTCGCACGGGCCGCGGGCCCGTCCGATTAGCCTCCGCCAGGGCTACGGCGGTCCGCCGAAGCTTCGGCGCATGCGGAAGCGCCGCAGGCGTGAAGGCGGGCCGTGCCGTTGTCTGTCTGGCGATGGCCGCGTCGGTGACGCTGGGCGCCCAGCCGCTCGATCGGCTGTCGGGAAGAGTCATGACCCCGGCCGGAGCCCCGATTCCGGATGCCGACGTCCGCGTCGAGGCCCTCTTCGGCTTCGCGGGCGGCGAGTTTCTCGGCCAGCGCACCTTCGCGGCGAGGACCAACCCCAAGGGCGACTGGGCGCTGCTTGCGTTCAAGTCCGGCATCTGGATGTTCGAGGTGACCGCAACCGGCCTGCTCCCCGACGTCGTCGCGCTGCCATTCAACCTCGTGGCACCTGCGAGCTCCGGGATCGACCGTCTCACGCCGGCCTGGCATCCGGTGCTCAGGCCCGAGGCCGCGCCACCCGGGGAGATCGGCCGCATCCTGTCCGATGCCGCCGACGCCGCGCGCGCGCAGCGTCCCGATCGCGTGACCCCGCTGCTGTCACGTCTCGCCGACAGCCAGGACGCCGGTGTGCTCGCAGCCGCAGGCAGCATCTGCCTCGTCATGCGCGATCCGACCGTCGCCCGGCCGCTGTTTCGGCGCGCCCTCGATCGGGATCCAGGCTCGTTTCGCGCCGCCCTCGGCATGGGATCCTCCGCCTTGATGCAACGCAGCGTGGACGAAGCCGCCAAAGCATTCGCACGCGCGCGGGATCTCACGAGGGAAAAGGACGAGCGGGGCTACCTCGCGGCAGCGATCGCCGAGCTGAACAAGGCCCACACGGTGATGAGGGGAACGTATTGAGAAATCAGCGAGGCAGGAAGGCAGAAGGCGGCAGGGCAAGGCCGCTCAATACAAAACGCTCTTCTCGCCTCTTCCAACGCGCCCAGCAGATCCTTCCAGGCGGCGTCGACAGCCCGGTCCGCGCCTTCAAGAGCGTCGGGGCCACGCCGCTCTTCATCCGGCGCGCGTCGGGCGCCCGCATCGAGGACATCGACGGCAACCGCTACATCGACTACGTGATGTCGTGGGGTCCGCTGATTCACGGCCACGCCCCGCGCCGCCTGATCGCGGCGCTCGCCGCCGCCGCGAGGAACGGCACCAGCTTTGGCGCTCCGAGCCCGCTCGAGGTCGAGCTTGGCGAGCGCGTCCGTGCGCTGATGCCTTCGATCGAGCGCGTCCGATTCGTCAGCTCCGGCACCGAAGCGGCGATGAGCGCGCTGCGCGTGGCGCGTGCGGCGACGGGCCGCGATCGCATCGTGAAATTCGAAGGCTGCTATCACGGACACGCGGATGCGTTTCTGGTTGAGGCGGGATCGGGGGCGCTGACGCTCGGCACGCCGACCAGCCCTGGCGTGACGCGCGGCACCTCCGCCGACACCCTGGTGGCGTCCTACAACGATCTCGATTCGGTCAGGCGCCTCTTCGATCGGCAACGCGATCAGATTGCGGCCGTGATCGTGGAACCGATCGCCGGCAACATCGGCGTCGTGCCGCCGGCCGACGGATTCCTGTCAGGCTTGCGCGAGATAACCAGCGGCGCTGGTTCGCTGCTGATCTTTGATGAAGTGATTTCTGGATTTCGCGTCGCGTCGGGCGGGGCGCAGGCCCTGGCGGGCGTGCGCCCGGATCTCACCTGCCTCGGCAAGATCATCGGCGGCGGCCTGCCGGTCGGTGCCTACGGCGGGCGCGCGGATCTGATGGAGCTCGTCTCGCCCGCCGGTCCGGTGTATCAGGCAGGGACGCTGTCGGGGAACCCGCTCGCGATGACCGCAGGCCTGTGGTGTCTGAAGCATCTGTCGCCGAAACTCTACCGGACGCTGGCTGCCCTCGGCGCCCGGCTCGCGGCGGGACTGGCCGACGCCGCACGCGCGCATGGCGTCGCGCTACAGGTGAACGCCTTTGGCTCGATCCTCACGCCGTTCTTCACCGGCCGCCCGGTTCGCGATTTCGCGTCGGCGACCGGCGCCAGCGCCGACCAGTACGCACGCTTCTTTCGCGGCATGCTCGCTCGCGGCGTCTACCCGCCCCCGTCGCAATTCGAAGCGTGGTTCCTGTCCGCGGCGCACACCGCGAAGGACGTCGACGCCACGATTCGCGCCGCCCGAGACGCGATGAGGGATCTTTAGAGGGCCCCTCCTGCCCCTCCCGCCCTGTTCAGCGATTGATCGTGAGCGGCGAGTCCATCCGCACGCGAAGCACCGTGCCCGCGGGGAGCTCCACGTCCTTGCCCTCGGTCGCGGCGATCGTGCCGCCGCCGCCGATCAGGATGCCGGCCAGCGCGCCCTTGCCGCCGCCGAGAATCGCACCGAGAATCCCCCCGACGCCGGCGCCGATTCCGATCTTCTCCTTCTCGCCCATGATGCCTTCGCTCGCGAGCGCCTGCGAGACGGTGGCGCGCATGGGATACGAGCGGCCTTCGATCGTCACGCGATCGAAGGCGATCGTCATCGCGCCCTTGCGGTCCGTGCGTGTGGCGCGGTTCACCGAGCTCACCACGCCGCGCATCACCGACCCCGCGGGCACCAGCACGCGCCCGCGCTCATCGCGCAAGTCCACCATCGTCGTCGCGTCGAAGCGATCCTCGACCTCCGAGGTCTTCGAGGTCAACGTCGCCTGCAGCCGCACGTCGAATTCGGCGCCGACCGGAACCTCGTTCGGATTCTGCGACCGGGCGGCGTTCTCGGGCGGGTTTGGCGGGCGCCCGTCGTTGGAGCGCCCGTCGTTGGGATAACGGCCGTCGTTGGGGTAACGGCCGTCGTTCGGATACGGCGCGGCGGCGGGAGGAGCCACGGACGAAACCGGACGATTGTCGTCGACTGTCCCCGTTCCCCGGCCCGGAACCCAGCCGCTGCGATCGCCGTTGCGGGCGCGGCTGCCGACGCTGTCAACATGGTCGCGGACCTCGGCGTATTCACGTCGCGCGATCGGTTCGCTCTTCCGCAGCTTGACCTTGAGGTAGATGGCTTCGTCGGCGAGGTCGTCCAGTTCGGCCTGCAATTGCGCCGCGAAGTTCGGGTCGCGCGTCCGCACCTGGCTGACGGCACGCGAAGCGTCGTAGATGCGGTCCTGCAGGCGTTGCACGTCGGTCATGTCCACCGGTTGTGCGGCGGCGGGCGAAGCGTAGCCGGCAGCCAGCGCCAGCGTGAAAACCACAGGGTGTACGAGACTTCTCATGAGCACCTCCTCGCTGAACGAGGATCGGGTCATTACCGCCAGGGCATGAGCCGCTCAATCCAGCTGATTCGCGTGAGATCGTTATAGATGACCGTGACCATCAGCATCAGGATGACCGCAAAACCGGCCATCAGCATCTTCTCTTTGACAGCTTGGCTGAAGTCGCGGCGGGCGAGCCCCTCGAGCGCCATGATGAAGATGTGCCCGCCGTCGAGGACCGGAACCGGCATCAGGTTCAGCAACCCGAGGTTCAGGCTGATTGACGCCATCAGGCTCACGAGCGCGATCCAGCCCAGCTGTGCGGATTCGCCCGAGAGCTGCGCGATCGCAATCGGGCCCATCAGCTGCTTCGGCGACGTTTGCCGCGTGAACAATCCTCCGAGGGTCTGAAAGATCAACCCCGCCATCTCGATGTTCTTGTCGAGGCTCAGGGAGATCGCCTGGCCGAAGCCCGGCTTGCTCTTTACCGTGTCGTCGGCAATCCGGATGCCGAGGAGACCCTCGCCGCCCTGCTTCGCCGGCGTCGCCTGAATCGTGAGCGTCTCGTCACCGCGGCGAATCGCGAGCGCGATCTGCTGCTCGGGATGCGCCGCAATCGCCTGCTTCAACTGGTAAGAGAACGTGATCGGCTGGCCGTCGACGGCCAACACCACGTCGTCGCTCATGATGCCGGCTCTCTCCGCGGCGCTGTCCTTGGACACCTCGCCGACGTGCGGATGGACGTTCGGCATCACGCCGATCACGCCGATGTCGAACCGGCTTTGGCCGGCGACGGTCGGCTTGACGTTTCGCGTCTGCTCGAGGCCGTTCCGCAGGAGGCCGATCGGAACCTCGATGTTCGGCTTCATCCCGACTTCCTGGTCGAACCGATCCCAGGTGTCGACGGGGTGGCCGGCGACCGACACGATACGATCGCCCGGGCGGATGTCAGCCTTGGCCGCCGCCGATCCCTCGGTGACCGCGCCGACCACGACCGGCTTGTCCTGGAATGAGAGGCGCTCGACACCCTGATACAGCACGAGGGCGGTGAGGCCGACGGCGAGGAGGAGGTTCATGATCGGCCCCATGATCAGGACCTGAAAACGCTCCCACTTCGTCTTCGCCAGAAATTCGTCGGAATGGATGATCGCGTTGCCGTGTTCGTCCCGCTCGACCTCTTCGGGATTCTCGCCCGCCATCTTGACGTAGCCGCCGAGCGGCAGCGCGCCGATGCTGTATTCAGTGTCGCCACGGCGGAAGCTGGCGATGGTCGGGTTGAAACCCAGCTGGAATTTGAGGACGCGAATACCGACCCGCTTGGCCGCGAGAAAATGCCCGAGCTCGTGGACGAACACGAGCACGCCGAGCACGAAGGCAAAATCAACGGGCCACGAGGTGAGGATGCGATAGGTCCAGGCGCGGAGAAACGTATCCATTAGATCTTCAATTCTAACCCGCGGGCGGCCTCCCGGGCGTATTCTCGCGCCCAGTAGTCGACCGCCCGGACTGCGGCCAGGGTGCCGACCTCCGCCGACTGATGAGCGTCCATCGTGCGCGCGATCACGCCGGCGATGTCGCAAAACCGCAGCCGGCCTTCGAGAAATACCGCGACCGCGACCTCGTTCGCGGCGTTCAACACCACCGGGAGGCTGCGCTCGCCGTCGAGCGCCCGATACGCGAGGCTCAGGCACGGAAACGCCTCGTTGTCAGGGGCCTCGAATTCGAGCCGCCCGGTGCGGATCAGGTCGAGCGGCGGCATCGGCGCGGCCCACCGTTCGGGATAGGAGAACGCGTACTGGATCGGCAACCGCATGTCGGTGACACCCAGCTGCGCGATGATCGATCCGTCGGTCAACTCCACCATCGCGTGGACGACCGACTGGGGGTGGACCACGACGTCAATCTGCGATCCGAGGACGCCGAACAGCCAGCGGGCCTCGATGACCTCGAGCCCCTTGTTCATCAGCGTCGCCGAGTCGATGGTGATCTTCCGGCCCATCTGCCAGGTCGGGTGCTTCAGCGCCTCGCCCGCGGATACGCCCCTAAGATCAGACGCCGGGCGTCCCCGAAACGGTCCCCCCGAAGCGGTGAGGATCAGGCGTTTGACGTCGCTGCGGGGGCGCCCGTCCAGGCATTGATGAAAGGCGTTGTGCTCGCTGTCGACCGGCACGATCGCCACGCCGCGCCTCGCCGCGGCCTCCGTGACAATGCCGCCGGCCATGACCAGCACTTCTTTGTTGGCGAGCGCGATCGTCTTGCGCTGTTCGATCGCCGCTAGCACTGCCTCGAGTGCCTCGGTGCCGCTCGACGCGCAGAGCACGATATCGGCGTCCGGGTGCGAGGCGACGGCGACCAGGCCGTCGCGGCCGCTGCCGCCGATCGTTACGTCGCCGGTCGATCCCGTCTGCCTCAGGCGGTCGATCGCCGCGCCGGTCGCCATCGCGGCAATCCGCGGACGGTAGCGCGCGATCTGCGCCCCGAGCCGCTCGGCGTTCTCGCCGGCCGCGAGCCCGACCACCTGCAGGCGGTCCGCGTGGGCATCGACCACCGCCAGGGCGCTGGTGCCGATCGAGCCGGTGGATCCGAGAATCGCGATGCGTTTCATCTACACATACTTCAAGAAGATGTAGTAGATCGGCGCCGCGAACAGCAGCGCGTCGATGCGATCGAGGACGCCGCCATGGCCGGGTATCAGCGCCGAGCTGTCTTTCACCCCCGCGCTGCGCTTGAGCATCGACTCGAACAGATCGCCGGCAATGCCGAGCGCGACCAGGGTGAGGCCGAGGCCAATCCGCAGCGGCAGCGGCACCAGCGGCAGCCACCACGCGCCGACGGCGGCGAAAAGGGACGCGCCGACAACGAACCCGCCAATCGCGCCTTCGATCGTCTTCTTCGGGCTGATCGCCGGCGCGAGCAGCCGGCGGCCGAAGGCGCGGCCCGAGTAGTACTGCGCCGTGTCGCTGACCATGACCGTGAGCATCAACAGGAACAGCACTTCACGTCCGTGCAGGGCACGGATCACGACCAGCGCGCCGATCGGAAGGCCGAGATAGAGCATCGGAAACACCGCCGCTGACACGCGGCCGACCGCGTCCCGCTCGCCGCGCCAGGTCGTCAACGTCAGCGCCGCCAGCGTCACGAATCCGGCAAGCAGGCCGGCGTCGACACTGGCGAAGGGAAACCCGGGGGAATCGTTCCACGGCATGTGGGACGGAAGCGAGGACGCCATGCCCAATGACGCGGTGACCGTCGCGATGCCCGCTGGCACAGTGGGAATTGGCAGGCCGCTGGCCGCGGCGAGCCGCGCGTACTCGATAAAGGCGAGAACCAGCAGGATTTCGGCGACCAGCAGCAACAGCGGTAGCGGCGCGAACCAGACCACGCCCACGGCCAGGGCGATGAGCACCGCGCCGCTCAGCAGACGCGTCATCGTGCGATCCTTTTGCGCCTGACTGACGACTGACGACTGCCGCTTGACGACCGTTTCACTTGGCGCCGAGCGCCACTGGCGACGGCTTGATGCCGCCGTAGCGTCGATCGCGCTTCTGGTAGGCGACCACCGACTCGAGGAGATCGCGCCGGCGGAAGTCGGGCCACAGCGTCTCGGTGACCCAGATCTCGGCGTACGCGATCTGCCAAAGCAGGAAATTGCTCACGCGCATCTCGCCGCTGGTGCGAATCAGCAGATCGGGATCGGGCTGGCCCGCGGTGTACAGGAACTCGCCAAACCGCCGCTCGTCGAGATCGTCGGGTGAGAGGCCCGCCGCCATCGCCCGCCGCGCGGCGTCGACGATCTCGGCACGGCCGCCGTAATTCAGCGCGATGTTGAACTGCATCCCGGTATTGCGTTCAGTCTGGCGGACGCCGATGTCGAGCTCGCGCCGGACGTCGACCGACAGTTCCTCCGGACGGCCGATCACTTTGAACTGGATGTTGTTCTGGAGCAGGGTGCCGAGCTCGAGCCTGATGTAGCGCTTGAGCAGCATCATCAGCGTGTTGACCTCCGCGCGCGGCCGCTTCCAGTTCTCCATCGAGAAGGCATAGAGAGTCAGTACCCCGATGCCGAGCCGCGCCGAGGTCTCGACCACGTCACGGACCGAGTCGATGCCAGCGCGATGGCCCTCGACGCGCGGCAGATGCCGCTGCGCTGCCCAGCGCCCGTTGCCGTCCATGATGATCGCGACGTGGGCAGGCAGCCGATCGAAGTTCACCTGCCGCGCCAGCGTTTCGTCATGCGATCCCGGCGGAATCGAGGCCAGGAGCTGCTCAAGCGACATTACGGTTCCTTGGTGAGTAAACCCCGAGTGTACAAGCTTTTAGGGCCCTGCCGCAACCACGCCGCCGTACTCGGTAGTGACCAGAAACAGCCCGTGCGGCGGCGCCGTCGGCCCCGCCAGCGTCCGGTCGCGGGCCGCGATCACTTCGCCCATCCACTCGACCGGCTGCCGCCCGCGGCCGATCTCCACCAGCGAGCCGACGATGATGCGCACCATATGTCTCAGGAAGCCCGTGCCGGTGATCTCGTAGCACAGGAGCTCTGGATTCGCGGTGCGGGGTTCAGGGTGCGGGGGGCGAAACACGGATTCGAAGATCTCGCGCTCGGTGGTCGCGACCGAGCTGCCGGCAGCTTGAAACGCCGCGAAATCGTGCCGCCCTTCGACCAGCCGGGCCGCGGCGCTCATCCCCTCGATATCGAGCGGGCCGGGTACGTGCCACGCGTACTCGCGCTCGAACGGGCTCATCACCTCGTCGTTCCACAGCCGGTATCGATACGTCTTCTTGTGCGCGCTGAAGCGTGGATGGAAGCCGGGCGGCGCCTGCTCGGCGGCGATCACCCGGATGGCGCGCGGCAGGTGGCCGTTGAGCGCGCGGACGAGCGCGTCGGGCTCGAGCTCGCGCGCGATGGTGAATGCGGCGACCTGGCCGAGCGCGTGGACTCCGGCGTCGGTACGCCCCGCCCCGGCCACCGTCACGTCACGTCCGTCGAGCGCCCGAAGCGCGTCTTCAACGTGCGCCTGGATCGAGACGCCGTTGTCCTGGCGCTGCCAGCCGACGAAGCCCGCGCCGTCGTAGGCCAGCGTGATCTTGAAGGTCGGCATCAGCGGGCACGTTCGTATCGGTCAGCGTCTCAAACCGCCACCGGTCTCGAACCGGGCTTCGCGACCGGAAGTCCTTGGGCGCACAGCGGGCACTTCTCCGGTTCGTAGGTCGGCAGATCGATCCGCAGCAGCGACACGAACGGCACCTCGAACTGTAGCGAGCCCACCTGCCCTGAGCCTGTCGAAGGGCTGCGGTCGACGATGGACGCGGTACCGACGACCTGGCCGCCCGCGGCCTTGGCGACCTCGATCGTCTCACGCGTCGATCCGCCGGTGGTCATCACATCCTCGACAACGAGCACGCGGTCGGTGGCCTCGAGGGTGAACCCTCGTCGCAGCGCCAGCGCGCCCTCCTGACGCTCGCAGAATATGGCGCGCACGCCCAACCCGCGGCCGGCCTCGTGGCCGATCACGACTCCACCGAGCGCCGGCGACAGAACGACGGTCGGCCGCAGATCCTTCACCCGGCCGGCAATCGCGCGGCCGAGTGCCTCCGCCTGCTGCGGGTGCTGCAGCACCAGGGCGCATTGCAGGTAGCCCGGGCTGTGCAGCCCGGACGTCAGACGGAAATGGCCTTCGAGCAGCGCGCCCGATCGCCGGAACAGATCAAGAAGCTCGTCGCGAGTCATGGGGTTTGAGCGTGTCCTCGAACAGTTTCAGGATGCGTTTGTATTCATCCGCCCAGCTGGTCTCTTCCTCGAAGCCGTGGTTCTCGACCGGAAACGGCGCCACCGACCAGTTGTCCTTGCGCAGCTCGATCAGCCGCTGCACCAGCCGTACGCTGTCCTGAAAGAGCACGTTGGTGTCGACCATGCCGTGGCAGATGAGCAGCGCGCCCTTGAGCCCATCCGCGAAGTAGATCGGCGAGCTCTGGCGATACGCCTCGGCGTCGGCCTGCGGCTCGTTGAGGATGTTCGAAGTGTAGTCGTGATTGTAGTGCGTCCAGTCGGTCACCGGTCGCAGCGCCGCACCCGCGGCGAACACGTCCGGCGTCGTGAACATCGCCATCAGCGTGATGAAGCCGCCGTAGCTGCCGCCGTAGACGCCGATCCGCTTGACGTTCACCTTCTGCTTGTCGACCAGGTATTTCGCCCCGTCGACGACGTCCTCGAGGTCCTTGCCGCCCATGTGGCGGTAGATCGCGGTCCGCCAGTCGCGTCCGTAGCCGGCGCTGGCGCGGTAGTCGGGATCGAGCACTACGTATCCCTTCGAGGCGAGCAGGTTGTGGAACATGTACTCGTGGTAGTACGACGACCAGTACTTGTGCGCGTTCTGCAGGTAGCCTGCGCCGTGCACGAACACGACCGCCGGCGCGGCCGTGTCCCGCTTGGCGCCGATCATCTCGGGCGTGAACAGCCGCGCGTAGACGTCGACGCCGTCGCGTGTCTTGTAAGTCACGAGCTGCGGCTCGACCCACTTGAACGATCGCCATTCGTCGCTGGTCGAAGTGGTCACCCTGGTGGCCGCCGCGCCGGCGCGGTTGGGCATCAGGTAGACCTCGTTCGGGGTCGTGCTCGACGAGTAAATCAGGCCGAAGGTGCTGCCGTCAGGCGACAGCTCGCCGGTCGTGCCGCCGGTCATCGACGTCAGCCTGGTCCGCTCGCCGCCGTCGATCGGCATCGCGTAGATGTGGCGCTCGCCGGGATGGACCTCGCTGCTGTTGAGATAGAACTCCTTCCTGTCCGGCGACAGCGACACCGAGTCGATCTCCCATTTGCCCTGCGTCAGCTGGCGCGCAATGGATTGCGGCATGGTGGCATCAAGAGTGTAGAGGTGCATCCAGCCGTCGCGCTCTGAGAGGAACCACACCTGCTTCTGATCCGGAAGCAGGCCGAAAGACGGATCGACCGCGCCAAACCCGCCCACCTCACGCACCCACGCCTCATCGTGCAGCGTGTCGAGCACGCGAACGGTACCGTTCTCTGCATCCACCGCCACCAGCCATCGATCCTTGTTGTTCGCCGCCCGCACGTGCGCGATGGCCAGCGAACCATCGTCGGACAACACCGGCATCCCCCAACGGACCGCCGGCTTCGCGACTGTGGTCTCCTTTGTGTCCTTTGTGTCCTTTGTTTCCTTTGTGTCCTTGAGAGCGACCGGAGCTTCTGCCGTCACACTCTTCCCGGTGTCGAGATTCATCACCACCAGCGATCGGCTGTCCTGGCCGTCGCCGACGAAGGTCCGGGCCGGGATGTCTTCGGTGTAGCTCGACTCGGTGACGTAGTTGGGCACGTTGGGACGCTTGGCGGCCTCGGAACGCTCGACCACGAGGATGAAGACGTGCTTGCCGTCCGGAGAGAGCTGCAGGTCCGTCGCCGACTGGCGATCGGCGAGCTCGAATTTCGGCAACGCGTTTGCCTTATCCTTCTCCTCCGCCTTTTTCTTCTTCTCCGCCTCGATGCGGGTGTGCTCGATCAACTTCGGCTCTTCGGCCTTGATGAACTTCTGGCTGTCGGTGTCACGGGCGTCGCGCTTCTTCGGCTGCACGTCGGTCAGCTGCGCGATCTCGCCGCTGTCGAGCGGGACGACGAACAGGTTGTTGTCGCGGGTGAAGGTGATTGCCGATTCGCGGCGCGCCCAGCGCGGGTTCGCCTCGTTGCCGGTGGTCCGCGTGACCTGTCGGCGCGTGCCGGCGACCGTGTCCAGCAGGACGATGTCGCCGCGGTCGACGAACAGCACGCGGCGATGGGCGCGGTCCCAGCGGCCGTTGACCGGCGGCGCGGTGCGGCGCTGCTCATCGGTCAGCTTGCGCGGCTGTCCGCCCTCGCGTGCGACCACCCAGGTCGACGTATCGTCGTCGCCGGCCTGCCGCCATTCGAAATAGAGGCGCGAGGAATCGCCGGACCAGCGCAGGCCGGCCGGCGGGTAGCCCACCAGCTTCGGTCCGCGCATGATGCTGTCGACGCTGAGCTCGAACCCTCCGGAGGTCTTGGCGGCCCCGGCCTTGGCGAGCGCCGGCGCGCCGGATGGATGGGCCGTGACCACAACGAGAGTC
>DATASG010000062.1:0-7836 GCA_036269295.1 Vicinamibacterales bacterium
CGACAGCGCGGCCGCGAGCGGGCGATTGCGGACGGTCTGCGGCTGTCGCGGCTGGCCGCGACCCAGCAGGCGAGCGTGTTCAACGGCGCCCGGCAGCTCTTGAACACGCTGGCGGAGCTCGCGCCCTTGCGCGCGGTCGATCCGCGCGAGTGCCTGGATCTGCTGCCGCGGATCCTTCTGGGTCATCCCGGCTACCTCGCGCTGACCGTCGCGAACGCCGACGGCACGATCTTCTGTTCGACTTCGCCGCGAGCGCGGCTGATGTCCGCCGACGCGAGGCGCCGCGTGTGGTTCGAGCGCGTGATGCAGACCCGCGCGGCCGCCGTCGGCGACTACCAGTACAGCGCGGTCACCGGCACGCCGGCGATCGTGGTCGCGCACCCACTGCTCGATTCGGCCGGCCGCGTCACGCGGATGGTCGTGGCGATGATCGATCTCGCGCGATTGAGCGCCGTCTTGCCCAACGAAGAGCTTCAGCCAGGCGCCAGTTTGACGCTGTTCGATCGCACCGGCACCATCCTGGCCAGGTTTCCCGACGGCCGCTCGTGGATCGGCCATCGGCTGCCTGATGCGGGCCCGCTGGAGCGCCTGGCGGCGGGAGCCCCTGACGTCACCAGCGACGCCGTCGGGGTCGATGGCGTCCGCCGCCTCTACGTCACGGTGCCGGTGCGAGCGTCGCTCGAGACCCGGCTGTTCGTCGGCATGGGAATCGATCACGACGCCGCGTTCCGCGACTCGGATCGCATCTACCGTTCGTATCTGTGGCTGCTGGGACTGGTCTCGCTGATGGGCCTGGGCGCCGCCGGGCTCGGCAGTCATCTGTTCGTCCTCAGGCCGATGAGGTCACTGAAGACGGTGGCCGATCGGATTGCGGCCGGTGACCTGCGCGCGCGCACGCAGCTGGCTGGCAGCGCTGCCGGCCTCAGCGAGCTGGGCGACGCGGTCAACGCCATGGCGGACGCTCTCGACAAGCGCGAACGGGAGCGGGACCGCGCCGAAGAAGAGCTGCGGGATTCTGAAGATCGATACCGCCACCTGTTCGCTCAGAACCCACACCCGATGTGGGTCTACGACGCCGAAACGCTCGCCTTCCTCGAGGTCAACGACGCGGCCATCCATCGCTACGGCTACGCCCGGCGGGAGTTCCTCGCCATGCGCATCACCGACATCCGGCCGCCGGAGGATGTGCCGAGAGTCATGGCATCTGTCGAGTCGCGCCGCGACCCGCTGATGCAATCAGGCGTCTGGCGGCATCGTTTCAAGTCAGGCGAGGTCATCGACGTCGAGATCACGTCGCACACGTTGTTGTTTGGCCGGCGGCACGCGGTCGTGGTCAGCGCCCAGGACATCACCGTCCGAAACCGGGCAGAAGTGGCGCTCGCCGAGCGCGCCGCGCTGACCACGGTGTCTGCCGAAGTCGGGGCCGCGCTCAACCGGCTCGGTGACGTCCGCGCCGGGATGCAGGGCTGCGCCGAGGCGATCGTCGCGCACCTGGACCTCGAGATCGCCGAAATCAACCTGATCGATCCGATCACCGGCGCCGTCGAGGTCGCCGCCACCGCCGGCGAGCTCGACGCCGATCGGCGCCGGACGCTCACCACCCGCGAGTGGCCGCTCGAGTTCGGGCATCGCAGCGTCGGCAGGATGGTGGTGTTCGGGCGCGCCCCGTTGACAGAGGGCACGATCGCGGGCCTGACCTCGATTGCGGCGATGATCGCGCTGGGCGTCACCCGGCACCAGGCAGAAGACGCGCGGCGGCTCCTGGCGACGATGGTCGCCGGCTCGGACGAAGCCATCTACGGCACCAGTCGAGACGGCACCGTGGTCACCTGGAATGCAGGAGCGGAGCGGTTGTTCGGCTACGCCAGCGCCGACATCGTCGGCCGTCCGGTGAAGCTCCTCTACCCGTCCGATCGCGAGGACGAGCTTTCGGGGCTGATGGACCGCATCAATCGCGGCGAGCACATCAGGCACCTCGAAACGATCCGTGAGCGTCAGGACGGGTCGCTGGTGCCGGTGTCGCTGACCCTGTCGCCGATTCACGACGCGGCCGGCCTCGTGATCGGCACCTCGGCCATCGCCCGCGACATGACCGAGTGGCACCGGACCGCGGAACGGCTCCGATTGCTCGCGCGCGCGCTCGAGTCGACCAACGAAATGGTCAGCGTCACAGACACCGACGACCGCTACACGTTCGTCAACGCCGCGTTTCTCCGGGCCTACGGCTATACCACCGACGAAGTGATCGGCCGCACGCCGGCGCTGCTGCAGTCGCGTCACACCCCTGCGGGCGTCCTCCGCGACATCCTGCGCGAGTCGCGGCACGACGGCTGGACCGGTGAGCTGCTCCACCGGCGACGCGACGGCACCGAGTTCTTCGTCAGCCTGAACACCTCCGCGGTGCGCGACGACTCCGGAGAGATCATCGGCTTGCTGGGTGTCGCCCGGGACATCACCGAGCGTTTGCGCGCGGAAGAGGCGCTGCACGACGCCGAAGAGCGGATGCGTTTCGCACTCGAGGCGTCGCACGTCGGCGTGTGGGAAGCGAATCTCAAAGCCGGCACCGGTTTCTGGTCCAGCACCTGTGAAGCGATGCACGGCCTGGCGCCGGGCACGTTCGGTCAAACCTACGAGGCATTCCTCGATCGCATTCACACCGACGATCACGCCGAAGTCCGTGAGCGGGTCGCTCGGGCGATGCACCAGCGCGGCTCCGCGGAGATGGAGTACCGGACGGTCTGGCCGGACGGCACGGTGCGCCGGATCAGCCTGATCGCGCACTTCTCGTTCGACGATCGCGGCAAGCCCGTCCGTGCGGCCGGCGTCACGATCGACGTCACCGAGCGGCGCTCGCTCGAGGATCAGCTCAGGCAGTCGCAGAAGATGGACGCCGTCGGCCAACTGGCAGGCGGCATCGCCCACGACTTCAACAACCTGCTGACCGTCATCCAGGGCTGCTCGGGATTCCTGTCCGAGGCGCTGCCGGAAACCGACCAGCGCCGCGCCGATGTCGACGAGATCCAGCGGGCCGCGGAACGGGCGGCGGCGCTGACCAGGCAGCTGCTCGCGTTCAGCCGCAAGCAGATTCTCGCGGTCAGGGTGCTGCACCTCGGCGACATCGTCGGCGAGGTGACGCCGATGCTGCGGCGGTTGATCGGCGAGATGATCGAGCTGCGAACGGCGGTCGGCAATCGCGGCCTCGTGAAGACCGACCCCGGCCAGCTGCAGCAGGTCATTGTCAACCTCGCCGTGAACGCGCGCGACGCGATGTCACAGGGATGGCGGCTCGCCATCGAGACCTCGGACGTCGTGCTCGATGACGCGTTCACGCGGCTCCATCCATCGGTCCAGCCCGGCCCGCACGTCCTGCTTTCGGTCAGCGATACCGGGCACGGCATGGACGCCGCCACCCAGAAGCGGATCTT
Source organism: Vicinamibacterales bacterium (assembly GCA_036269295.1). GTDB lineage: Bacteria > Acidobacteriota > Vicinamibacteria > Vicinamibacterales > CAVVIG01 > CAVQFC01. The sequence goes on from DATASG010000062.1 coordinate 3,426, forward strand.
CGAGCCGTTCTTCACCACCAAGCCGCTGGGCCAGGGCACCGGCCTTGGGCTCGCCACCGTCTACGGCATCGTGAAACAGAGCGGCGGAACGATCTGGGTCGAGAGCGAAGTCGGTCGCGGCACGACGTTCAAGGTCTACCTGCCGAGGACGGCGGATGTCGAAGGGGTCGAAGCGAGCGCGGTCGAGGCCAGGGCCCCGGGCGGAAGCGAGTCGGTGCTGGTCATCGAAGACGAGGGCCCGGTGCGCGAGTTCGTCTTCAGAGTGCTGACCCGCGCCGGGTACGCGGTGCATGCCGTCGCCAACCCGCTCAAGGCGCTGGATTATGTCCGAGTCCACGGCGCGCCGATCGACCTCCTCCTCTCCGACGTGATGCTGCCGAACATGAGCGGCCGCGTGCTGGTCACCCAGATCGAACAGTCGCACCCGGAGTCCAAGGAGCTGTTCATGTCGGGCTACATCGATCACGCCATCGTCCAGGACGGCGTCATCGAGGCCGGGACCGCGTTCCTGCAGAAGCCCTTCACCGCCGACGCGCTGCTGCGAAAAGTGCGCGAGGTGCTCGAGGCTCAGGGGAACCGGGTCACCGTGGCAGGTTCAGGCGATCGATCCAGCGGTAGAGCGAGCGCCGGCTGATCCCGAGCAGCTTGGCCGCCGCCGCCTTGTTGCCGCGAGCCTGTTGCAGCACGCGTTCGATGTGCTCCCGCTGCGCGTTGGAAAGGTGCGGATCGTCGGGCAACGCGGCCGGGATGGCAGCCGGACTGGCGGCCACGAGCGGCGGCGCCGCGACCTGCTCGAGCGCTGCGCGTTGCGGCGCCAGCGCGGCGACGAAGTCGCGTTCGCTGAGAATCCTGTTCTCGCTCACGATGCACGCCCGCTCGATGACGTTGCGGAGCTCACGAATATTGCCCGGCCACGCGGTCTGCTGCAGCAGACGTTCGGCGGCCGGAGCGACGCCGGTGATCGGGCGCTTCAGGCGCTCGGCGCAGTCCCGCACGAAGCGGGCGGTGAGATAGGGGATGTCCTCGGCGCGCTCCCGCAGCGGGACCAGGTGCAGCTCGATGATACTCAGTCGGTAGAACAGATCGAGGCGGAACCGGCCCGCCGCCGACTCGGCGCGCAGATCGCGGTTGGTCGCGGCGATGACGTGCACGTCGACCTTACGATTTTCGAGCGAGCCGACGCGCTGCACCTCGCCGTACTCCACCGCTCGCAGGAGCTTGGCCTGCATCGCCAGCGGCAGCTCCCCGGCTTCGTCCAGGAACAGCGTGCCGCCGTCGGCGTGCTCGAACATGCCGACCTTCGCCTCGCTGGCGCCGGTGAACGCACCGCGGACGTGACCGAAGAGCTCGCTTTCGAACAGCGTCTCCACCACGGCGGAACAGTTCAGGGTGATGAAGCGGCGGGATTGCCGGGTGCCGGCCCGGTGGAGCGCTTTGGCGACGAGCTCCTTGCCGGTACCAGTCTCGCCCGTGATCAGCACCGTGCTCACGTGCGGCGCCAGGCGACGGATGGAGTCGAACAGCTCCTGCATCGCCGGGCTCCGCCCAATCATGCCCTCGAACTCGCTCTGCCTGGCGACCTCGGCGTCGACCTCCATCATCAGCTCGCGGCGATGGATGCCCTCGCGGACGTCGACCAGCAGCTTCCGCAGGCGATCGAAGTCCAGCGGCTTGGTCAGATAATCGAGCGCGCCCGCCTTGACCGCCTCGATGGCGGTTTCCACCGTCGCGTTCCCGGTCATCAGGATGACCTGACAATCGGGCTCGGCGCTGCGCATCGCCTTCAGGACGTCGATGCCGCTCAGCTCCGGCATCTGCAGATCGACCAGCGCCACGTCCGGCTTCAAGCCGGCGAGGGCCGCCAGCGCCGCCGGGCCGCTGTCGTGATAGGCGACCTGGAAACCCAGCTTGAGAGCGAACCGTTTGACGACGGCCGGAATATCCGGGTCGTCATCGACAATCAGCAACCGCGAGAGCGTCTCGGTCATGGCGTCGTCAACCCGAGCACCTCGCGCACCTTGTTCGCAAGCGCCGGCGGCGTGAATGGCTTCTGCAGGAACGACATACCGGGCTCGAGGATGCCGCCCTCGAGGATCGCGTGATCGGTGTAACCCGACATGAACAGCACGCGCATCCCTTCCTGCCTGGCGAGCATCCGGCTGGCCAGCTCGCGGCCGCTCATCTCGGGCAGCACCATATCAGAGATCAACAACTGAATCCGGCCGGCCTCGGATGCCACCACGAGCGCTGCGCGCGGCGTCGCCGCCACCAGCACTTCGTAGCCATAGCGTCGGAGCGCCTTCGCGATCAGCTCGCGCACGGCCTCCTCGTCTTCGACCACCAGAATCGTCTCCGAGCCACGCCCGGTCAGAGGCGCCTGCGGCGCGGCGATCGGATCCGCCGCGTCCTCGACGCGAGGCAGGCTCACTGTGAACGTCGAGCCTCGGCCGACTTCGCTGTCGACCGCCACGCTCCCGCCGCTCTGATTGACGATGCCGTACACGGTCGAGAGGCCGAGCCCGGTGCCCTTCCCCTGCTCCTTGGTGGTGAAGAACGGTTCGAACATGCGGGATTGAGTCGCGGCGTCGATCCCCTCGCCGGTGTCGCTGACCGCGAGCGTCACTGACGGCCCCGGCGCGTCGGCGACGTCGATGCGAAGCGTGCCGCCGCGCGGCATCGCGTCTCGCGCGTTCAGCGCGAGATTCATGATCACCTGCTCGACCTGCCCGGGATCCGCCTTGACCCGTCCGACGCCGGCGGAGGCGCAGACCGTGAACTGGATGTCTTCACCAATCAACCGCCGCAGCATCGGCTCGATCGCCCTGACCGAGTCACGCAGGTCCAGAACCCGCGGGTCGAGAATCTGACGCCTGCTGAACGCCAGGAGCTGCTGCGTCAGGGAGGTCGCGCGATCGGCGGAGTGCCGGATCTGACGCAGATCGTCGAGCAGCAGGCTTCCGGGCGGGAGCTCCTCCTCTATCAGGATGGAGTATCCGTGAATCGCGGTCAGCAGGTTGTTGAAGTCGTGCGCGATGCCTCCGGCCAGCTGGCCGATCGCCTCCATCTTCTGCGCCTGGCGGTACCGTTCCTCGAGCGATCGCCGCTCGGTCACATCGAGGCCGATCCCCGCCGCGCGAACCGGCCGTCCCGCCGCGTCATAGACGGTGTGTCCGATGCTGCTGATCCAATGCGGCGAGCCGTCGGGCCACAGGGTTCGATAGAGAATGTTCGAGTCGGTATGGTCGCGCACCGCACCCGCGATACTCGCTTCCACCTCGGCCCGGTCCTCGGGATGGATGCAGTGGAGGAAGGCGTCGAAGGTTCCGCCAAATGCGCCGGGCGGCATTCCGTGCAACGCCTCGAGGGTCGGCGACCAATGCGCGACCCCTGTGGTCATGTCGAGCTCCCAGGTGCCGACCCCGGAGGCCTCGAGCGCGAACCGCATCCGCTCCGCCGTGGCGTCCAGTTGTCGCTCCGCCTCCCGCTTGGATTCCGCCAGATGCCGCTCGGTGATTGCTCGCCTGACCGCCTGCCCCAGCCGACCGAGCCGGTCCTTGATCAGGTAATCGGTGGCGCCGCCTTTGAGCACCTCGACGGCGGTCTCCTCGTCGATACTGCCGGACACGATGATGAACGGCAGGTCAGGCGCCCGCTGCCGCAGCAGTTGCAGCGCGCGCGGCGCGCTCAACCCGGGCATGTTGAAGTCCGCCAGGATCAGATCGGGAGCCAGGCCCAGGGCGCGAAGGTAGGCTTGCTATTCTTCGACGCGCTCCCAAATCGGATCGAAGCCGGCTTTCTTCAGCTCGTGCACGATCAGCTCCGCGTCCGCGCTTCGATCTTCGAGCAGCACGACCCGCAGCGACTGCCGGGACGACTCAGCCATGCTCATTGCACCGGCGCCTGGTTGAGCAGGAGCCAGTACCCGCCCAGCTGGCGGACCGCGTCGGCAAACCGATCGAAATCGACCGGCTTCACGATGTAACTGTTGACGCCAAGCTGATAGCTCTGCACGATGTCGGACTCTTCCTGCGACGAGGTCAGCATCACCACAGGAACCGTCCGCAGCCTCTCGTGCGCTTTGATCCGGCGCAACACCTGCAGCCCGTCGATCTTGGGCAGCTTCAGGTCGAGCAGGATGACCTTGGGGCCTTCCGCCGCCGTCCGGATGCCGTTGGCGCCGCTCGCAAACAGAAAGTCAATCGCCTCGGCGCCGTCCCGCACGACGTGGACGCGGTGCGCGAGATTGTGGACCTTGAACACGTGCATGGTCAGCTCGAGGTCGGCCGGATTGTCCTCGACCAGCAGAATCTCCACCGGTGGTGGCATCATGCGCGCTCGCTCCCAATGGTGAAGTAGAAACAGGCTCCCTGATCCGGTTTGGCGTCCGCCCACACCCGCCCGCCGTGCCGCG
>DATASG010000063.1:0-3914 GCA_036269295.1 Vicinamibacterales bacterium
CGATCGCGCGGGCGACGAAGTGATCGCCGAGGTGCGGCAGAAGGTGACCAAGCAGCTGCCGATGCTGGACGTCGAGTTCGTCCAGCTCCTCCAGGACATGATCGGCGACCTGACCAGCGCGCCCGAACCGCTCGTGATCAAGCTGTTCTCGCAGGATCCGGTGCTGCTGAAGACGTGGGCGCCGCAGGTCGGCGAGGCGATCAAGAAAGTCACGGGCGTGGTCGACGTGCTCGACGGCATCGAGAACACGATCAGCGGCCCGGCGACGATGTTCAAAGTCGATCAGGCGATGGCCGCACGCGCCGGATTCACACCGCAGGAGCTCGAGCTCGACGCCAGCGCGATCATGCAGGGCGAGCCGGCGGCGACGCCGGTGGTGGTCAACGATCGGGCCTACACCATCCGGGTCAGGTTCCCCGAGTCGACGCGCACCTCGGTGGATGCGATCAAGAGCACGCTGCTCGTCAGCTCCTCCGGCCGCACCGGCACGCTGGGCACTTTGGCGACGGTCGAGGACATTCCCGGCCAGACCGAGGTGCGGCGCGAGAACCTGCTGCGCAACGTCACCGTGACGGCGCGCCTCGAGAACGTCGACCTCGGGAGCGGTGTGGCGGCGGTGCAGCGGACGATCGCGGACCTTCATCTGCCGTCCAGCATCCGCGTGGCTTACGGCGGCGCCTATGAGGAGCAGCAGAAGTCGTTCAAGGATCTGCTGGTGGTGCTCGTTCTCGCGGTATTGCTCGTCTTCACCGTGCTGCTGTTCGAGTTTGGCGGCTTCGCGGCTCCGGTGGCGGTGATCGCGTCGGCGCTGCTGTCGACGATCGGCGTCTTTGCCGCGCTCCTGGTCACCCGGACGACGTTCAACCTGTCGTCGTTCATGGGCCTGATCATGGTCATCGGCATCGTCGCCAAGAACGGCATCCTGCTGCTGGACGCCGATCAGCGCTTCCGCGCCGAGGGGCTGTCGCCGGAAGAGAGCATGATCCACGCCGGCGAGCGCCGGCTGCGACCGATCATGATGACGGCGCTGGCGACGGTCGCGGGCATGGTGCCGCTGGCGCTCGGCTGGGGCGCCGGTTCACAGATGCTGCAGCCGCTGGCGATTGCCGTGATTGGGGGGATCCTGGCGTCGATGGTGCTGTCGCTGGTGATCACGCCGGCCGTCCACTACTTCCTGGCTGGACGCTCGGAAGTTAGAACTTAGTTCTGAGTTGTTTATTTCTCAGTCCCTTCCTTTTTCTTCTTGACCGCGCGCTTGCGAGTGGCCGCCTTGTGGGGAGCCGGCTCGCTCGACGCCTGGAGCGCCACCAGGCTCGTCTTGAACGTCTTGCGACCGCCCTCGTCGAAGTCAATCACGGTGTGGTGTTCGTTGACTTCGACGAGTGTCCCCGGCCCATAGGTGGGTTGACTCACGCGATCGCCCTTCGACCAGTTTTTCATCGTGCCTCTATGGTAACCGAAGGGGCGCTACCAGCGCGGCTCGCGGCGTCCACCGCCGGCGGCGCCGCCGCCGCCGCCCCGGTTCCCGCCGAAGCCGCCGCCGCCGCCGAAGCCGCCCTCGGGTTTCGGACGCGCCTCGTTCACCGTCAGCGCGCGCCCGCCCATCTGGAACTGGTTCAGCTCGCTCGCGGCCTTCTGGGCTTCCTCGTCGGTCGACATCTCGACGAACGCGAAGCCGCGCGCCCGGCCGGTGGCGGCGTCTCGCATGACGCGTACAGATTCGACCGTGCCGGCCTTGCTGAACAGCTCCTGCAGCTCCGCCTCACCGGTGGTGTAGGGGAGGTTTCCGACGTAAAGCCTTCGACCCATCATTCACTCCTGACCAGGTTGCCGCGGCGCGTCGGCTGCACGTTCACTGGGAGGGAGCGAGTCGGACTTGAGGCTCGATCGGCTCTCGGCGCGGGCGAAGCAGGCGGGGGGCAGACCACCAAGGGGCGGTAGTCTACCAACGCGCCCGGATCAGAAGCAAGTCAGTGGCGCCCTATAATCGTGCGATGCCGGTGTCTCTGGGAACCGACCGCTTGCAGGCGTCTGGCCGCCTGAACGGCCGCCGCGTGGGTGTCGTCTGCAACCCGGCTTCGATCGACGCCGACCTGCGCCACATCGCCGACCGGCTGGTCGAATCGGCCGGTCCGAACCGGCCGACGCTGCAGGCGATCTTCGGACCGCAGCACGGGTTCCGGTCCGACGTGCAGGAAAACATGATCGAGACGGGACACGCGCGTGACGCCCTGCGCCGCGTGCCGGTCTACTCGCTCTACAGCGAGACCCGCGAGCCGACCGCCGAGATGCTCGACGGCGTCGATGTGCTCGTCGTCGATCTGCAGGACGTCGGCACCCGCATCTACACCTACATCTACACCATGGCGAAGTGCCTGGTGGCGGCGAAGAAGCACGGCATCCCGGTCATCGTGTGCGATCGTCCCAATCCGATTGGCGGCGACGCGGTCGAAGGGCCGATGCTCGTGCACGGGTTCGAGAGCTTTGTCGGGCTCTACCCGCTGCCGATGCGGCACGGCATGACGATCGGCGAGCTGGCACGCCTGTTCAACGACGCGTTCGGCATCGGCGCGGACCTCGAGGTGATGCCGATGGAGGGATGGCGGCGCGGGATGTACTTCGACGCGACCGGAATCCCGTTCGTGCTGCCGTCGCCCAACATCCCGACTCTCGACTCGGCGATCGTCTACCCCGGCACGGTGTTGTTCGAAGGCACCAACGTCTCCGAAGGGCGGGGCACGACCAGGCCGTTCGAGCTGCTGGGGGCGCCCTGGGTAGACGCCGAGCGCTTTGCGGGCGGCCTCAACGCGATGGCGCTGCCAGGCGTGCACTTCCGGCCTGCCGTCTTCGAACCGACCTTTCACAAGCATGCCCACACCAGCTGCGGCGGCTGCCAGATCCACGTGCTCAATCGGGTGGCGTTCCGTCCGGTCGAAGCAGGCGTCGCGCTCCTGGCGGCGTTTCGCACCGCCGATCCCGATCGGTTCCGCTGGCGCGAGCCGCCGTACGAGTACGAGCGCACACTCCTGCCAATCGACATCCTGGCGGGATCGTCCGAGTTACGCCAGCAGATCGAGGCGGGCGTCCCCGTACGCGACATTGCCAGGTCCTGGGAGACGGCCACGGCAGGCTTCCTCGAGCTGCGGAAACAGTTCCTTCTCTACTGACGATCGGCTATAACTGCGGCACGCCCTTGGAGGACTCATGACCAGAATGCTCGCGGTGTGTGCCGTCGTTGCCGCGGTGACCGCCGTCGCGCCCGGTTCGGGGTCTCAGCCACCGGCGGGTCCGGCCGCGGATCTCTACCAGGCGATTCGCACCAACGACCTCGCCCGGTTGAAGGCGCTGGTCGGCTCACGCGACGCCGCCAACGCGCCGGGTGCATTCGGCCAGACGCCGCTGATGGATGGGGCAGTCGCCGGATCGGCCGAGGCGATGGCGTTCCTGATCGACAAGGGCGCCGATGTCGACGCGCAGAACCCGTTCGGCACGACCGCGCTGATGATGTCGGCGATGGACACGGCGAAGGTGCGGCTGCTGCTCGACCGCGGGGCCAAGGTGAACGTGGCGAGCAAGCAGGGACGCACGGCGCTGTTCGTCGCCGCGATGAGCGACGGATCCGCGCCGATCGTTCGCATGCTGATCGCGAAGGGCGCCGACGTCCGCGCCAAAGACGCCTTTCAAAACACGGTGCTGACCGCGGCCGCCTACGGCAACGACCTCGACACCATCCGGCTGGTCCTGGACGCCGGCGTCGACGTGAACGCGGCTGGGGTACGGGCGTGACGCCGTTGCTCGGCGCGTCCTACAACGGCAACCTCGCCGCGGTGCGCTTGTTCCTCTCCAAGGGAGCGAACGCGAACGCCGTCGCGGCGATGCCGTCCTTATTCCCTCTCGAGGCACCGAAGAGCGGA
>DATASG010000064.1:0-7295 GCA_036269295.1 Vicinamibacterales bacterium
CCGATACCCTGGCCGCGCATCACCTCGATCGTCTTGGGCACCTTGAGCGGATCGCTAATCCCCCAGTCCGCCGCGCTGTTCACGATGATGCGGTCGCTCCCGTATTTCTTGATGAGCGCCGCCATCCGCAGCTCGTCCATCTTTGTGTTGGGGTAGATGGTGTGCCCTGCCCAGCAGCCGGTCGCGAGCACGATCGGCAGCGTCTCCTCGTTGTTGTGATCGATCAGGACCCGTTCTTCGGGAAACTTGAGGGCGCGCACCACGTCGATCGTGCGCACCGTGCCTCGCTTCTTGTCCCGGTGCGGCGTGTGAATCAGGATCGGTTGCCCGGCGGCTCGCGCAATCTCGATCTGCCGCGAAAGGCACTCCTCCTCCGCCTCGGTCTGGTCGTCGAAGCCTATCTCGCCGACCGCTACGACGCCGTCCTTGTCGAGGTAGCGCGGGAGCAGCGCCAGCACCTCCTCGGCCAGCTTCGGGTTGTTCGCCTCCTTCGGATTCAAGCCAATCGTGCAGAAGTGACGGATACCGAACTGAGAGGCGCGGAATCGTTCCCATCCCAACAGGCTGTTGAAATAGTCGATGAAGCTGCCGACGTGGGTCCGCGGCTGCCCAAGCCAGAACGCCGGCTCGACGATGGCGACGATGCCGGCGGCGGCCATCCTCTCGTAATCGTCGGTCGTCCGTGACGTCATGTGCACGTGCGGGTCAAAGATCTTCATACCTGGAAGCGCTCCTAAGTCGATCGGTTCTTCATCGCGAGGCCGATATCAGCCGGCACCGCGCGACCCGCGGCACGCCGCTCGTCGGCATAATCGCCGGCCATTCGCGTCAGCTCGGCGTTGAGGCGACCCGGCAATCCAACGATACGCGACAGCGCGACGCCGTTGAACAGCGCTTTCAGCACCAGCTGGTTGAAGTTGCGATCCGGAAAATGCTGCGCCGGATACGGGTTCTCGCACGCAACCGCTTCGAACAACGGGAGGATGTTGGTGCGGCAGGCGTCGATGACCGTGCCGAGAAAGCGGTCGGGCCACGGCAGGATGGCCGTCGATTTGAGCCAGCTCAATTGCTCGGCGGAATCACCCCGCTCGTAGCAGGCCAGCGCTGCCTTGACGAAGGCGTCGGCGTCGGCTGTCCGTTCGGCGATCGTCAACAGCAGCGCCGCGCGGGCGGCGTCGGCGACCGTCCAGCGGTCGAAAGCTGGGGGCTGGGGGTCGAGGGCTGGTCGGACGGGCCCGGTGCCGACCTTGGCCGCGACCCTGGTGTACAGAACTGCAAGCGCGTCGAGGGTCGCCGCAGGCGACTCCTCCATCGCCTGCTCGAGCCAGTGCCAGGCCGCTTCGGAGACTCTCGGGCGGACCATCTCCAGCAGGCGATCGCGCGGGGATACTGTGGTCATGAAGGGGTCCGAACGGCGCGTAACTGTAGCCGAAATGGGCAGTCCAGGCAATTGACACGCCCTACAGTGGAAGGAGAAGCTTGAGCCCGATGGCTACCGACCCGTCCCTGATCATGCAGCTGGCGCTGGCGTATCGCGCCTCCACCGCGTTGTTTGCCGCGTCCGAGCTCGACGTGTTCAGCGCGCTCGCCGATGGACCCAAGACAGCCGGTGAAGTCGCCCAGGAGCGGCAATGCCACGAGGCCCCGATGCGGCTCCTCCTCGAGTCGTGCGCCGCGGCTGGCCTGCTCACCAGCAGCGGTGGCCGCTACGCCAACACCGCGGTCGCCGACACGTTTCTTGTCCGCGGCCGTCCGGCTTACAGCGCCAACGGACTGAAGTACGCCGAGGACTTGTATCCCGCCTGGGGACGGCTCGCCGATCTGGTCCGCACCGGCCGCCCGCCGATGGTGCCGCAGACGATTCTCGGCGATGACCTCGAGAAGACGCGGGCGTTCGTGTACGCGATGCACGAGCGCGCCAACGGGATCGGGTCGGTGCTGCCCCACCTGCCCGACCTCGCCGGACGCCGACGCCTGATCGACATCGGCGGCGGTCCGGGCACCTACTCGGTCGCGCTCGTGAAGCGCACGCCCGGGCTCTCCGCGACGGTGCTCGATGTGCCGGGCGTGATCGCGGTGACGCGGGAGCTCGTCGACGCCAGCGGCGTCGCCGATCGGATCACGCTGATGGCGGGCGACTACCTGGCATCGCCGTTTGGCACCGGCTACAGTGCCGCGCTGCTGTCGGGCATGATGCACCGCGAGACACCCGACTCATGCCGCCTGCTCCTGCAGAAGGCCTTCGATGCCCTCGAACCGGGCGGCCTCGTGATCGTCAGCGACGTCTTCTTCGACGATGACGGCAAGCGCACTCCGCCCTTTGCGGTGTCGTTCGCGCTCAACATGATGCTGACGAGCGCCGAAGGCTCCGCCCATGCGAACACGGAAATGGCGGCGTGGATGTCGGGGATCGGCTTTCGCGACGTCGAGATCAAGAAACTACCGCCGCCCAATCCCCACAGCCTGGTCCTGGGATCCAAACCGTGAATGCGACGCCGGAGTTGAGCTCGCCCGCCGCTCCGGCGTCGTCGCGCCCGCCGATGTGGCTGATCGTGGCCACCGGCGCGCTGGCGCTGACCATTCTGGTGCTGGCGGTGGCCGAGACGAATCTGCGTGCGCACTACCTGATCGACCAGGGCGAGTACATCAGCATGTTCGGCCTGGCGTTCATCCTGGTCGCGGGCCTCTACCTCTACCGTCGCGGCCGCCTGGCCGCGTCGCTCTGGCTGGTCTTTCCGTGGCTGTTGTATCCGGTCGTCACCCAGGGCGACCAGATCATCGACAACCTCTCGATCAACCCGATGCGCGTGATCTGCCACGTGCTGCTGGCGGCCATCTTTGCCACGCCGGTCGCCGTCCTGGTGATGCTGGCGCGCTACCTGCTGGTGCCGAGGCCGGGGACTCCGATCGTCCGCCGCGGCTGGACGGCGCTCTTTCCCGGGTTGCGGCCGCTCTCCGAGGGGCGCGTGCGCGAAGGCAGCACGCTGATGGCGGTGGCGCTGCTGGTGATGGAGATGTGGCTGGCCGACCAGTATCTCGGCACGCTGATGATCGTCACCTTGATCATCCTGGTGATCGGAGCGCTGCTGTACGGTTCGATTCAGTCCGAGCCGGTGGCGCCGGAAGCCCGACGCGGCCGGACGGAACTCGTCGCGCTGACGGTCCTGCTCATGGGCGTGGCGCTGTCAGCGGCCGGGTTCTTCGGCTACAAGAACCGCCCCGGCGCGTATCAAGGGAGCCCGGCGGCGTTCATGGACCCCGCGCAGCAGGGCACGGCGTACCGACTCGATCGCATCCCGGTCCCGGGTCGAGCGCCGGCCGCACCCGCGTCCCCTGACCTGGTCCGCGAGGGGCTGAGCGCCTACGCGCACACGCTCGAGCGCCTGCTCGCCGGCTATCACATCCTCGATCGCAACTACACCTACGATTTCCACAACGAGCTGTTTCTCCGCAACACCTTGCTGGTGCCGGACTATCGAGCGGTCGGCCTCGGTCTCGTCGAGGAGGCGCGCGGTTTGCGCACCGGCGCCGACACGCGCGCCGCCGCCGCGCGTGCGACCCTCGCCAACGACGATCCGCTGGCGGCGCTGCTCGACGACGTGCACGACTACGTCGCGTTCAATTTCGATCGCGCGCCGACGCTGGAACGGCTGAGCGGCGAGTTCGCGCACACCAAGGCCGGGCTGCAGCACTCGGCGCACCTGTACGAGGGCGAGAGCAAGTTTCTCGGCACGCGACTGTCGGAGATCCTCGCCAAGCACCACGCCGTGATCGAATCGCCGGCAACCTCGCCGGTCACCGGCGAGTTCGCCTCGGTGAGCCGCGCGATTCACGACGCCTACGCCCACCACGTCGTCGGCTTCTGACCATGGCGCGGGTCCGTCTACGACTGCATCACCGGATCGTGGTCCCGTTCGCGCTGGTGGCGCTGGCGACGACGTCGGCGGCGGCATTCGTCGCGGTGTCGGTGACGTCGCAAGCGCTGGAGTCCCGCGTCAAGACCCAGGTACTGAACACGGCGACGCTGGTCGCCCAGAGCGACTTCGCCTTGAACCCGGTCATCCTGCGCAGCGTCAAGGCGATCACCGGCGCCGACGTCATCACCTTCGACGCCGATGCCGTGGTGGTCGCCTCGACGATCGAGCCTGGCGCGGGCAACCGCCTGGTGCGCGCGGTGACCGCGCCGGAGGCGACGCGCGCCGCACTGCCGGCCGCCGCCGGCGCAGCTCCAATCGTGCGTCAGATGGATTGCGGCACCCCTTGCTACGTCGCCTATCGCCGCGTCGGCACGCGGCCGGATGCAGTCGTGGCCGTCATCGCCGACACCTCCGAGCTCAGCGCCGCGACCCGCAGGCTCGCGATCACCGTCGCTATCGGCGCAGCGCTCAGCCTCACCGCAATGATTGTCGTCAGCCAGTTCGTCGCCCGGCGGGTGACTGCGCCGATCAACGATCTGGTCGCCTTTACGCGAGAGGTCTCGCCAGACGGCTCGCCGTTGCGTGCCCACACCGGTCCTGACGAGGTCGGCCGTCTCGGCGCCGCGTTCAACGACATGCTCGACCGCCTCGATCGCTCGCGCCACGCGCTGGTGCGATCCGAGAAGCTGGGCCTGGCCGGCCTGATGGCCGCGCGCGTTGCGCACGACGTCCGGAACCCGCTCTCCTCCATCAAAATGCACACCCAGCTGGTGGGAGCGCGATTGCGAGACGACGCCGAAACGCAGGCCATCGTCGGCGCGATGTTGCGCGACATCCAGCAGGTCGAGGCGGTGGTTCGCGATCTCATCGAACTGGCGCGGCCGGGCGAGCTGAAACGCCGGCCGATGCCGCTCAACGACCTGGTGAGCGACGTCCTGCGCCAGCTTTCGCTGCAGCTCACGCATCGCAAAATCAGCGTCGATCTCGGCCTGACCGACAAGCTACCTCCGGTCAACCTCGATCCCGAACGCTTTCGTCAGGCGCTCGTGAACGTGGTCGGCAACGCTGCCGATGCGATGGCGACCGGGGGCACGCTGCGGGTCATCACCGAGGCCATCGATGGCGGGACGCGGGTGGTTCTCGACGTGTGCGACACCGGCACGGGCATCGATCCGGAGATTCGCCAGCGCATCTTCGATCCGTTCGTGTCGACCAAGAGGGACGGTGTGGGTCTGGGGCTGGTAAACGCGAAGGCGGTCGTGGAGAGCCACGACGGCACCATCGAGCTGACAGCGATCGAGCCGAAGGGCACGCGCGCCCGGATCACGCTGCCGGCCGGGATACTTCATGGCTGACATCCTCGTTGTCGACGACGACCAATCCATCGCCAGCGCTTTCGAGCATTTCCTGAGCTTCGACGGCCACAGCTATCGACTGGCCAGCAATGTCCAGGACGCGCTGCAGATGATCGAGGAACGCCGCCCGACGCTGGTCATGATGGACATTCGGATGCCCGGCGTGGACGGCCTCCAGGGATTGAAGGAGATCCGCCGCCGGTTTCCCGGGGTCTACGTGGTGATGATGACCGGCTACGGCACGAGCCAGACCTCGATCGACGCCATCCGCGAAGGCGCCTACGACTATCTGACCAAGCCACTCGATCTCGACGAGCTGCGGGAGATCATCCGCAAGGCCATCGCGGCTCAGCTGACGCGTCCGGCGCCCGATGTCTACACCAGCGTGGAGACGGCGCCGCAGGCGGTGCTGGTCGGCGAGACCGCGGCGATGCGTGACGTCTACAAGATGATCGGCCGGCTGGCGACCAACGACGTGCCGGCGCTGGTGCTCGGCGAGCACGGCACGGGCAAACGGCTGGTGATCGCGACGATTCACGACAACAGCCCGCGCCGAGACCTGCCGTTTCTGTCGATTGATTGCGGGACGCTGCCGGAGACCACAATCGAAGCGGAGCTGTTCCAGCACGCCACCGGAACCGTGCAGCTGGCGGGCGTGGAGTCGTTGCCGCCGCCGCTGCAATCCCGGCTGACGCGCGCCCTCGGCCATGACGGCGCTCGAGGGGGCGCGCGCCTGCAGGCGCGGGTGATCGCCTCGACCGACCAGGATCTGGGCGAGCTGGTCGCGGCGGGCACCTTCAGCCGCGAGCTGTATCAGGCGCTCAGCGTGATCACGCTTCGCCTGCCGCCGCTGCGCGATCGGCGCGACGACATCCCGCTGCTGGTCCGGCATTTCGTACAGCGATTCAACGCCTACTTGAACCGCACGATCACCAGCGTGGACGACGAGGTTTCGCGGCTGCTGCAGGAGCACGCGTGGCCGGGCAACGTCGCCGAGCTGGAGGTGGTTCTGAAGCGCGCCTGCATCGTGGCGCGCAGCGACGTCATCACCACCGATGAGATCGGCAGCCTCAGCGACAGCCGTTTTCCGGCGCGCGAGGACGTCGAGTCGACGCTAGTACGTGCGGTTCGTACGGCGCTTCAGGAGCGCCTGGTCGAATCATCCGGGGCCGCCGAGTCGTCCGCCTTCCATTCCATCGTCGATCTGGTGGAAACCGCCCTCGTCAAGGAGGGACTGGCGATCACCAACGGCAACCAATTGAAGGCCGCGGCGATCCTCGGCGTGAACCGCGCCACGCTGAGAAAAAAGATGTCGCCGGACGAGTGATCTCGTGGCCTGTCCTCTAGTCTTTCAAGCCTGCCCAGATTCCCCAGCCCACCGTGCGCGCCCTGAACAGATCGGCGAGGAACGAGGTCGCCATGATCGTCCGTTCGAGAATGGTTCGTTCGAGACTCTGGGGCCCCGTGTGCTCCAGCTTCTCCCGGCAGATCTGCGCCGAGACTTCCGGACTCCTCGGACCGACGTGGTGTCCGATGTCAATCGACTCCGTGACCCGGATCCCGGACGACTGGAGCAGGTCGATGAAGGCGTCCGCCGTCGTCAGATGGAAGCTGAATTGCTGAAGCCGCTCGCGTTCGGCCGCCTCGATTGCCGGATTCAACACAAACAGATCCCCCAGCACCACGCGCCCACCGGGCCGGAGCACGCGCGCCAGCTCGGGCACCACCGATGCCTTGTCGGCGACGTTGTGAAGCGCCTCGCACGACCACACCCGGTCGAAAGAGGCGTCCGGAAAAGGGATGCGCTGCATTTCGCCGAATTGGAAGCTGACCAGATGATCGACGCCTTCAGCCTTCGCAAATCGCTCAGCCTCCTGCAAGCCGGGCCGGCTGTTGCTGATGCCCACGACCTGGGCGCCGGTTTCCGCGGCGATGAAGCACGCTGGACCACCGACGCCGCAGCCCACATCGAGCACGCGCATCCCGGGTGCGGCAGCGAGTCGCGGCGTCATGACGGCGTTCA
>DATASG010000065.1:0-9035 GCA_036269295.1 Vicinamibacterales bacterium
ATGCACACGGCGCTCGCGCGCTACAGCGATGCGGTGCGCGCCGAGGATCACCAGGGCGACGCATGGCTGGCGCTCTCCGTGCTGCACAAGCGCGCGCTGTCGAGTGCCTGGTCGCTGGCCCGCTCGGTCGAGCGGCGCCTGGCGGCACTTGCGGGTGAGGAGCAAGACGACGCCATACAAATAGCGCTACCGCTGGATGATCCACGAGGGGAGCTGATCGCGTCCGACGAAGCGCCGCCGTGGCCGGGCGGTCTCCGGCTGTCGGATTCAACGCGCGAACGGCGGCTGCTGTCGGCGCTGCACCACGCGGCACTGTCTGCCGCGGGCGATGAAACCAAGATCGCCGCGCTGCGGAGGCTGCTCCGGCGCGCCAATCAACCGGCGGTCGTCTTCACCGAGTATCGGGACACATTGCTCCACGTGCTGGAACGTCTCGCGCGGCCGGCCTTGTTACTCCACGGGGGCCTGACGCGGGAAGAGCGGTCATCAGTACTCTCGTTGTTCGCTGAAGATCCTCACGCACTGCTGCTCGCGACCGACGCCGCCGCTGAAGGCCTCAACCTTCACCGTCACTGCCGCCTGGTCATCAACCTCGAGCTGCCGTGGAACCCGATGCGGCTGGAACAGCGCATCGGCCGGGTCGATCGGATCGGCCAGCCACGTACCGTGCACGCGTTCCATCTGATTGCCGGCGACACCGGAGAATCGCGGCTGCTGGCGCGGCTGCGCGCGCGCGTCGCCTCCGCCCAGGCCGAATTCGGCGCGCCCGATCCGTGCGCGGACGATGAGCGGCAGGTGGCGCAGCGGGTGATCACGGAGCGCGAATGAAGATGATCTCGGTCGATCTACGAGCCGAAGCCGCCGCGGAAGCGCGCCGGTTGACCACCGGCAGGGAGTGGACACGGGACGGCGACGAGCGGGCGCTGCTGCTGCTCGAGGCCGGTGGCGCGTGGGTCGCGTCCCCTCGAAAGGCGAGGCTCAAGCGCGCCCTCGGGGGACGCGTGTGCCTGCTCTGGCGCCTGTCGCTCGAGGACGCCTCGGGCCGCAGCGTCGAGTCACGGCTCGTGCCAGTGCTGATCGCATCAGTGGCCGATGTGCGACGGATCCTCGCCGACCCGGACAGCGACCGCGTCATCCGCTCACACGTCGAGATCGAATCCGCCGCGTGGAGGGAGGAGGCGGTTCGAGTGGCCAACACGTTCGCGACAGCGCGGCTGGCGCGCGAGCGCGAGATCGCGGAACGCCCTTCGCATGCCCGAGCGCCGTCTCAACGCGGCCTGTTCGACCGTCGCGCCGACCGCTGGCGCGCGGCCCATGCCGCAGCACTGGTCGCCGGCCAACAGGCGATGCGCGAGCGAGTCCGGGCGGCCGAGGGAGCCGCCGCGATCGCGCTCAGACCGGCGCGGCTGCTCCTTGCGCTGGTGCCCTAGCCATGCTGCCCGAGATCGACGGCCAGCTGCTGTCAAGCGCGTTCATCGAGCAGACGCTGTGCACCGTCGTCTCCTCGGCGGAATCGCAGGCACGCCGCAGCCTGAACCGCTGGCGAGCGGGGTGCGCGACGCTGGGACCCGCGTCGACGCCTCGCACGATCCTGCAAACGGCCGGGCCGCTGTTTGCCGCGCTCGGCTTCGAGCCGCCCGAGGGCATCGAACCGATTGCGCCAGGGATCGCCGCCAGCCTCCGGTCGGGCGATCGTTCGGTCGCGCTGCTGGCGGCTCCCTGGGGCGACCCGCGCGATCCGATGTGGCGGCTCGCGGTCACGCACGCGGCGCGGCGATCGGCGTCGTGGTGCCTGATCTTCGACGGCCTCCACCTCCGCATCGTCGATGCCGAGCGCCTCTATGCCCGACGTTTCCTGGAAATCGACCTCGACCTGGCGATCGACAGCTCGCGGGGGTTTTCGCTTCTGGTGCGACTTTTTGGCGCGGCGGCGCTCACGGGCGAGCGCCACGATCCGGGCTCGCTGCACGCGCTGATCGCCGCTTCCGATCGCCACGCGGTGGGCGTCTGCCGATCGCTTCGCGATGGCGTGCTCACCGCGTCGGCCGAGATTCTGCGCGCCCTCATCAAGGGCACGATCTCCGGGCAGGACGGCTTCGAGCAGGCATTGACCATCGTCTATCGCATGCTCTTCCTGCTCTTCGCAGAGGCTCGCGCGCTGGTGCCGTTGTGGCACCCGGTTTACCGTGAGAGTTACAGCCTCGAGGGACTGCGCGACGCGGCGGAACAATCGCCGCCTCCGCCGGGGCTCTGGGATGCGCTGCGGGCGATTTCCCGGCTCGCGCACGCCGGCTGCCGCGCGGGCGATCTGCAGGTGACGCCGTTCAACGGGCGGCTGTTCGCGCCGGCACGAACCCCGCTCGCAGAGCGCCGCGATCTGGACGATGGCGCGGCGAGGCGGGCGATCGTGGCACTCTCCACACGGCCGGCTCCGGATGGCGCGGGACGCGAGCGCATTACCTACCGCGATCTCGGGGTCGAGGAGCTGGGCGCCGTCTACGAGACGCTGCTCGACTACGAGCCGCGCATCGCAGGTGGGACGGTGTCGCTGGAAACCGGTTCCGGGGCGCGAAAGGCGAGCGGCAGCTTCTACACCCCCCAGCCGATGGCGGACTATCTGGTGCGGAGCACTTTAGGCCCGCTCGTGCGCGACGCCACTCCCGATCAGATTCTGCAACTGAGGATCGTCGACCCGGCAATGGGCAGCGGCGCGTTTCTTGTCGCTGCGTGCCGCTTCCTGGCCCGGGCCTACGAGTCGGCCGTGGTGCAATCCGGCGGCTGCCATCCGACCGACTTCGGCGAGGCGGAGCGCGCGGGCATCCGGCGGACGATCGCCGAGCGGTGCCTCTACGGCGTCGATCTGAATCCGATGGCAGTCCAGCTCGCGCGCCTGTCGCTCTGGCTCGCCACGCTCGCAGCCGATCGCCCGCTCAGTTTTCTGGATCACCGCCTGCAAGTGGGCGACAGCCTGCTCGGGACGTGGCTCGCGCAGCTGCGACAACCGCCATCCGGGCGCCGGCGGCGCGGTTCGCACGACACGCTGCCGCTGCTTGGCGACGAGCCGGTCGCCGCAGCGCTGCGCGAAGCGCTGCCGATCCGGTTCGCGCTCGAGACGACGCCGAACGACACGGTCGCGCAGGTGCGCGCGAAGGAGCGTGCGCTCGCCGATTTGACCGATCGGGCGTCGGTGTTGTCCCGCTGGCGGCGAGTCGCGCACCTGTGGTGCGCTGCCTGGTTCGCGAGCCGCGGCGAGCCCGCGCCGCCTTCCGCGTTCGGGCCGCTGTCAGACGCGGCGCTGACCGGCCGAAGCGCACTGCCCGAGCGAACGGTGAGCCGCTATCTCGAGCAGGCCGACGCGATCGGCGAGGCGCGGCGGCTCTTTCATTGGGAGCTGGAGTTCCCGGAGGTGTTCTTCGATCGCAGCGGCAGCCGCCTCCCACGTGCCGGTTTCGACGCGGTGATCGGTAATCCCCCATGGGACATGATCCGCGCCGACAGCGGCGGAGCCGGTGCGCGCTCGCGCGCCCGCCTCGACATGACGCCGGTCATCCAGTTCACGCGGGGCTCCGGCGTCTACCGAGCCCAATCGGACGGCCACGCGAACCGCTATCAGCTCTTCGTCGAGCGCGCGATCGCGCTCACTCGTCCCGGCGGTCGCCTCGGGCTGGTCGTCCCCTCGGGGCTGGCCACCGATCACGGCAGCGCGGCGCTGCGACGGCTGCTCTTCTCGCAGTGCCGCGTCGACACGCTGATCGGCATGGACAACCGTCTGGGCGTTTTTCCGATTCATCGCAGCGTCCGCTTTCTGCTCGTGACCGCGTCTGCCGGCGGCCCCACCGGACGCATCGCGTGCCGGCTGGACCTCGACGCTCCGGAGGAGCTCGAGTCCATTGGCGACGAGGCCTCGGACGATCGATTCCCGGTTCAGGTGTCGCTGGCATTGCTCGATCGCATCTCGGGTCCCGGGCTTGCAATCCCGATACTCCGCTCTGCGATTGATCTCGCCATCGTCGAGCGGGCGGCGGCGCTGTTCCAGCCGCTGGGCAGCAAAGACGCCTGGGCGGCGCGTTTCGGCCGCGAACTGAACGCCACCGACGATCGCCCCGCGTTTCGCGCGATCGGAAGGCAGATGCTCCCGGTCGTCGAGGGAAAGCATCTCGAGCCATTCCGCGTTGCGCTCGAATCCGCCCGTCACGGTATCAGCGCGCCAGACGCGTCGCGACTGCTGCGATCCGACCGGCACACGCGCCCGCGGCTGGCGTACCGCGACGTCGCCAGCGCCACCAATCGCGTGACCCTGATCGCGGCGGTGCTGCCGTCGGGGTGCGTGTCGACCCACACGGTGTTCTGCCTCCGCACCCCGCTGCCGTCACGGGCGCAACACCTGCTCTGCGGTCTCTTCAACAGCTTCGTCGTCAACTATCTCGTGCGCCTCCGGGTGACTACGCATGTGACGACGGGGGTTGTGGAGCAGCTGCCGATCCCGACGGCCGAAGCTGCTCCGGCGGCGTGCCTTGAAATCGCGACGCTGGCGCGACTGCTCGCGAGACGACGGGATAGCTCTGCGCTCGCCCGGTTGAACGCCAGGGTCGCCGAGCTGTACCAACTGAGCGGCGCCGAGTTCGGGCACATCCTCTCGACGTTTCCTTTGATGCCAAGCGAGGAACGCGATGCCGCGCTGCAAGAGTTCCTGTATGCGACACAGAGATAAAAGAGGACACAGAGGGATCTGCCACGGAGACACGGAGACACAGAGTTAGATCAGATCAACAAAATCACTGAAAACTGCTCGGCTCGTATCGGATCTTCGTCGTCGAAGACCCGGTGATCGTCGAAGTGAAGAGCGTGGCGGCTGCTAGTCAACTTCAACTCACGGCTGCTAAAGGACGGCGTGCAACGCGTCATTCGTCCGTTCTGATATCCTGCCTGACACACAATGTTGAGAGCTGGAATCGTCGGGCTGCCCAACGTGGGCAAGTCCACGTTGTTCAATGCCATTACCCGCACGCGGAACGCCGAAGCGGCGAATTATCCCTTCTGCACCATCGACCCCAACGTCGGGATCGTTTCGGTGCCGGACGCGCGGCTGGCCGAGCTCAAGCGCATCGCGAAGACGAACGTGGTCATCCCTGCCGCGATCGAGTTCGTCGATATCGCAGGCCTGGTCAAGGGCGCGAGCACGGGGGAAGGGCTGGGAAACAAATTTCTCACCCACATCCGCGAGGTGGATGCGGTCGTGCAGGTGGTCCGCTGCTTCGACGATGCCGACGTGCATCACGTTTCGGGGACGATCGATCCGGTACGTGACATCGAGGTGATCAACACCGAGCTGATGCTGGCGGACCTCGAGGTCGTGCAGAAGCGGCGCGAGCGGCTGGCGAAGGACGCCAAGCGCGGCGACAAAGGTGCGGTGGCGGAAGACGCGGTGCTCGCCAAAATCGAAGCGGCGATCAACGAAGGGAAGCCGGCGCTCACGGTCAAGCTGACGCCCGAGGAGCGCATGCTGTCAGCGCCGTTCTTCCTGTTATCGGACAAGCCGACGATCTTCGCCTGCAACGTCAAGGATGGCGACCTCGCCACCGCTGACACCAACGGATACGTGATGAAAGTGCGCGACTACGTCAAGACCCACCTCTCGTGCGAGGCGGTCGTGATTAGCGCCCAGATCGAGAGCGACCTCGTGGATCTGGCGCCCGACGAGGCCGATGCGTTCCTGAAAGAGCTCGGCGTGCAGGAAAGCGGTATCGGCGCGCTGATCCGCTCGACCTATCACCTGCTCGGCCTGCAGACCTTCTTCACCGCCGGCGAGAAGGAGGTCCGCGCCTGGACCATCCATCACGGCGACACTGCACCGAAGGCTGCGGGGGTCATCCATTCCGACTTCGAGCGCGGCTTCATCAAGGCCGAAACCGTTGCCTACGCGGATCTTCTCAAGTGCGGCTCGGTGGCCGCCGCGCGCGAGAAGGGGCTCTATCGCATGGAAGGCAAGGAGTACATCGTCGCCGACGGCGACGTGCTGCTGTTCAAGTTCAACGTGTAAAGACGATCGTCGGTTATGGATTTCAACCTTGCTATGGGCCAGCTGCTGGCGATCTGGGCGGTCGGCCCGCGGCGCGCCTATCTTCCGGTGATGGACCGTTGACGGCAATCGGATCCATGGACACTACCGCGACGATCATCGAGGCACTGGCGCGGGCTCCCGGAATCGTGATTCCCCTTGTGCGCGAAGTACCGCGCGTGGTGTTGAAGCGCCGCCCGGCTCCCGGGAAGTGGTCGGCGCATGAGCACGCCTGTCATCTAGCGCTGGTGCACTGGCTCTTCTTCGATCGACTCGATCAGATGCTCGCATCGCCGGCGCCGGTGATCACGCCCTACGATCCGGGCACGAGCGATCCTGACGATTGGCTGTTGAAGATGGACCTCGAGGATTCCCTCGAGCAGTACGCCGAGGATCGGGACCGGCTCGTCGGGCGCCTGCGACAGCTGTCGCCGGACGAATGGGCTCGAGAGGCGGAGCACGGCGAGTACAGCCACTACTCCGTCTTCATCATGTTTCGCCACCTCGCGCTCCACGACTTCCTCCACGCCTACCGGATCGAAGAACTGCTCCTGAAGAAGGAGTGGGCCTAGGCCTGGCGGATTGGCGTGCAAAAGCCATGGGCGACGATAGGGCCGGCGGCGACGCGCGTGGCCGAGCAACGCACTCACGTGACCGGGCGAAAGACGCTGACATAGGCGTCGACGGTGAGCTCGAGGCGCGACAGCGCTTCGATGCGGGCCCGCGTCGCCCGATTGATGTTCCAGTAGTACGGGGTCATCGCCAGCAGATTCACGATCTGCGCCGTTGTGTCGACGACGATGGGATAGCGAACACGCGTGGAAGCGGTCCGTTCGAACAGCGTGTCGCCAGCCATCAGCGCCGGCGTGGGCGGATGCGGCTTCACCGAGGTGTAGATAGTGGCGCGAAGGGTGTCGAGATGATCCGGGCCCGGGGTCACCGCGACGAGCGCGCCGTCAGCGCGGACGATGCGGTGGAGGTCTGGTGCGTCGATCGGCGCGAACATGCTGAGCGCGACGTCGACTGACCGCGGCAGAAACGGGCTGCGGTGCAGGCTGGCCACGACCCAGGTGATCCCGCGGTCGTAGGCGGTCGCCATCTTGATGCCCGGGCGTGACACATCGACGCCGTAGCAGGTGCACGCCGACGCCTCCGCGGCGACGAGGGCGCGTTGGAGGCGCGCGGTGAAAAACCCCTCACCGCATCCGAGATCGGCGACCTGACCGCCTGTTCGGCCCATCAGGATCTCAATCACGGCGGTGTTCGCCGCTTCCGCCATCCGATCGTAGAAACCGGCTTGCAGGAACGCGCGCCGGCTGCGCAGCATATCCGGGCTGTCGCCCGGTTCCTTCGACTGCTTCTTGTTCGACAGCAGCAGGTTCAGATAGCCGCTTCGAGCACGGTCGAACGCGTGACCGTTGAGGCATGCGGCAGCGGTGGCCCTGGCCGTGAGCGCCGCGCCACACACCGGACAGACCAGAACCGTCGTCATGCCCAGCTATCCTGTCACGGAGGCCCTCGCCGTGACGGCTCTCGCCGAGGCGCAGCACTCCATCATCCAGAACCATGTGGGTGGGACAGGGCGACCGGATCACAGTCCAGCTGGGCGGCCCGACGGTACCCGCGTCACCCGCGAGATCAAATAGGATCCGCTACGGGGAGATTCGATGATTGACTTGTACGACGCCGCGACCAATCAACTGCTCGGAAACATCACGGAAGCCGATCTCAAGGTGCTGGTCGATGCGCTAGAAGAAGAAGGGCTCCACGACCGGGACTATTACATCGACCGGGCGACGGTCGACGTGATCGCCGACGGCAAGGCGACAGAGCACCTGCTCGGCCTCCTGCGCAAGGCGCTCGCGGCGGGCGACGGAATCGACATCCGCTGGCAGCGGCGATAGCTCCGACGCCTAGCAGCGGTAGAATCTCCGCCAGGAGCTGCCGATGCACCGTTCGAGACTTGTCCTGGGATCCACGCTGGCGCTGGTACTTGCCGCCGGAGGCGCTTTTGCCACGCGGGCGCAGACGGCCGGACCGCTGCGCTTTGCGATCTCCTTCCCTGCCACGCGCAGCGCGCAGCCGCTGGACGGCCGTGTCCTCCTCTTCATCTCGAACGACGAGAAGGCGGAGCCGCGGCTGCAGACGGATCAATACCGCGCCAACAGCACCAAACCCATCTTCGGTGTCGACGTCGACGGCCTCGAGCCTGGCACAGCCGTCCAGGTCGATGGCACGGTCGTCGGCTGGCCGGTGCGGAGCCTGAAGAGCCTCCCGCCCGGCGACTACGTTGTGCAGGCGCTGCTCAACCGCTACGAGACCTTCCATCGCGCCGACGGCCACACGATCAAGATGCCGATGGATCAGGGCGAGGGACAGCACTGGGAGTCGAAGACGGGCAACTATTACAGCGCTCCGGTCAAGATGCACCTCGACGCGGCAACGAGCGGCGAGATCAGAATCACGATGGACAAGGAGATCCCGCCGATCGCGGCGCCAAAGGACACCGCGCAGGTGAAGTACCTGAGGGTGCAGAACGAACGGCTGACCAAGTTCTGGGGACGGCCGATGTTTCTCGGCGCGATCGTGTTCCTGCCGAAAGGCTGGGACTCGCATCCGAACGCGCGCTATCCGCTTCTCGTGCACCACGGCCACTTTCCGAAAGACGCCTCGAGCGACGGCTGGCGCGAGACACCGCCCGACGCTGCCGCGACCGGTGCGGTGCGCGACAACCAGGCCGCGGCGTATCAGTTCTACAAAGACTGGAACGGCGCGAGATTTCCACGCATGATTCACGTGCTGGTTCAGCATCCGACGCCCTACTTCGACGACTCATACGCCGTGAACTCGGAGAACAACGGGCCCTACGGCGACGCGATTACGCTCGACCTGATCCCGATGATCGAGAAGCAGTTCCGCGGCATCGGCGCCGGCTGGGCGCGCGTGACCACCGGCGGCTCGACCGGCGGCTGGGAAG
>DATASG010000066.1:0-5743 GCA_036269295.1 Vicinamibacterales bacterium
CGGCGTCAGCTCGGCGATCGGCTCGACATAGCCGTCGCGCCAGGCTTCGATGATCGATGCGAAGGTTTCGCGCGGTACGCGCACCGTGTCGACGACCACATAGTCGACGGCGATGGCCTCGAGGTTCATCGCGGCGAGAATCCCGAAGACGTTGCGGCCGATGAAAAGATCGGTCCCCGTCGCTGTACCGAATCGCGCCGGAACGATGTGCCAGAAGTCCTGCGGGTCGAGCGCGCCGCGCTGAAAATGCAGCATCCCGTAGTCTTCCGGGATCAGGTGCAGATAGCCGCCGGGCCGGGTCACCCGCTTGAGCTCGGCGAGCACCCGCTCGGGATACGGAATCGAGTGGATGACGTGCCGGCATACGGTGAGGTTGAAACTATGGTCGGCAGCGGCGAGCTCGTAGACGCTCTGGTGCTCGAACGAAAGCCGGGCCGCGAGGCTCCGGTACCGCGACCGGGCGAGCTCCAGATGCGCGTCGATGATGTCGACCCCGAGCACCGTGGCGCGAGGGAAAAGCGCGGCGAGCCGCGAGGCCGCCTCGCCCGTGCCGCAGCCGGCATCGAGAATCCGGGCTTCTGCAGGCAGAGCATAGCGGCCGAACAGCGGCGCTTCCTGCGGCCATATCGCTTGCGCCTGCGCGGCGAGGTTGCGCACCATCGACTCGTCGGCCATCTGTTCGGCCTGCGGGTTGAGATCCTCCAAGAACTTCTCCTCAAGGCGCGGCGCAGCAAACGCAAGACTCGTGCGCGCCGCGAAAGCGCACAATCCGGGTCGTACCGCGCCCGTTTTTATACCACAATGCCACGCCGCCGCCGCTATCACGTCTACGTCGTCGAGTTGTCGAAAGACGTCTTGTACGAAGCCCGCTTCCGCAAAGCCAATCCCAACTACGTCGCCGGCAAACCCTGCGTCTATGTCGGCATGACCGGCCTCGATCCCGACATTCGCTTCGACAAGCACAAGGCGGGTATCCAGTCGAATCGTTTCGTGCAAAAATTCGGGCTGCGCTTGCTGCCCGAGCTCTACGAAGTCTACAACCCGATGCCGTACGACGGCGCGCGCGACATGGAGGTCGAGCTGGCGATCGACCTTCGTGAATCGGGCTACGGCGTATGGCAGGCCTGACGCCGACCCCGGTTCCCTCAGCTATCTTTGCTCCGATGCCAGCGATCATCACCGTCGATAACCTCTCGAAGACCTACGCTTCGGGCCTCCAGGCGCTGAAGAACATCAACCTCGAGATTCGCCGCGGTGAAATCTTCGCGCTGCTCGGTCCGAACGGCGCAGGCAAGACGACGCTGATCGGCACCATATGCGGGATCGTCAATCCGACCCAGGGAAAGGTCCTGGTCGGCGGGCACGACATCGTCAAAGCCTACCGCGCGGCTCGCTCGATGATCGGTCTGGTGCCACAGGAGCTGACGACCGACGCGTTCGAATCGGTATGGGGCACGGTGTCGTTCAGCCGCGGATTGTTCGGCAGGAAGGCGGATCCGAAGCATATCGAAAAGGTGCTCAGGGAACTGTCGCTGTGGAGCAGGAAGGACAGCAAGATCATCACGCTTTCCGGCGGGATGAAGCGGCGCCTGCTGATCGCCAAGGCTTTGTCGCACGAGCCGAAGGTCCTGTTTCTCGACGAGCCGACGGCCGGCGTCGACGTCGAGCTCAGGCGCGACATGTGGCGGCTGGTGCGCTCGCTGCGGGAGAGCGGCGTGACGATCATCCTGACCACGCATTACATCGACGAAGCCGAAGAGATGGCCGACCGGGTCGGCGTCATCAACAAGGGCGAGATCATCCTGGTCGAGAACAAGGCGGAGCTGATGCGAAAGCTCGGCCGCAAGCAATTGACCCTGCAGCTGCACGATCCAATCACCGCCATTCCCGCCGACCTTTCCGGCCATCATCTGGAGCTGGCGGGCAACGGGAGTGAGCTGATCTACACCTACGACACGCAGGGCGAGCGCCCCGGCATCGCCGCGCTGCTCGACGACCTGGACAAGGCGGGGATCCGGTTCAAGGACCTGCAGACGACGCAGAGCTCGCTGGAAGACATCTTCGTCAGCCTGCTGCGGGAGGACAAGTGAACGTTCACGCCGTCCGGGCGATCTACAAGTTCGAGATGGCTCGCACCCGGCGCACGCTGATGCAGAGCATCATCTCGCCGGTGATCTCGACGTCGCTGTATTTCGTCGTCTTCGGCGCTGCGATCGGCTCGCGCATCCAGCACGTCGAGGGCATCAGCTACGGCGCGTTCATCGTCCCCGGCCTGATCATGCTGTCGCTGCTGACGCAGAGCATCTCCAACGCGTCGTTCGGCATCTACTTTCCCAAGTTCACCGGAACGATCTACGAGCTGCTGTCCGCCCCGGTCTCGTACCTCGAGATCGTCGTGGCCTATGTCGGCGCCGCCGCGACCAAGTCGATCATCCTGGGCCTGATCATCCTGGCCACCGCCGCGCTGTTCGTGCCGCTGCAGATACTGCACCCGCTGTGGATGCTGCTGTTCCTGCTGCTGACCGCGGTGACGTTCAGCCTGGTCGGATTCATCATCGGCATCTGGGCCGACGGCTTCGAAAAGCTGCAGCTCGTGCCGCTGCTGATCGTCACGCCGCTGACCTTTCTCGGCGGCAGCTTCTATTCGATCGACATGCTGCCGCCGTTCTGGCAGAAGGTCACGCTGTTCAATCCGGTCGTCTACCTGATCAGCGGATTCCGCTGGAGCTTCTACGGCCTTGCCGACGTGAGCGTGGGCCTGAGCCTCGCCATGACCGTACTGTTCATGGCGACGTCGCTGGGCATCGTCGCCTGGATCTTCAAGACCGGGTACCGGTTGAAGACGTAAGCCGGCGCACGCCCGCCCCGGGGCCGGAGCAGACGACCGCCCCGCGGCTCAGCGATCCACCAGCGCGATCTCGACGCGGCGGTTGCGCTTGCCTTCGCTCCTGATCCGGAGCACACGTATCGCGCCGATCTCGGCGATGTTGCGCACATGCGTGCCGCCGCAGGGCTGCAGATCGATGCCGGGAATCTTCAGCAGGCGGACGCGCCCTGCCCCGCGCGGCGGCTGCACGCTCATCGTCTTGACCAGCTCCGGACGCGCGTCGAGCTCCTCGTCGGTGATCCAGACCGTCTCGGTGTCGACGCCGCGGGCGATCAGCGCATTGGTCTCCTGCTCGATGCGCGCGGCATCGAGCAGGCTCATGTCGATGTCGAAGTCGAGCCGCGCCTTGTCGGGCGCGATGTTGCCGCCGGTGACCGGCGCGACCACCACGCAGGACATCACGTGAAGCGCGGTGTGCAGCCGCATCAGCGCATGGCGCCGCGCCCAGTCGATTTCGAGATGCAGCGTTTCGCCGGGCGCCGGCTGCGGCATGCCCGGCGCGCTGACGTGCCGCACGCTGCCCGGATCGTCGCCCTTGCGCGTGTCGGCGACGACGATGCGCTCGCCGTTGTCGCGGATCAGCACGCCGGTGTCGCCCATCTGTCCGCCGCCCAGCGGATAGAAGATCGTCCGGTCGAGCTCGATGCCGCGCTCGTCGGCGGCGACGACCTTCGCCTGCGCGGTCTTGCGATACGCATCGTCGCGAAAAAGCAGCTCGGTGTTCATCGCGGGAAGACGAAGAGCGCGGATCGCGGCGGATCGGGCACTAGAGTATCTGCGAGAGAAAGGCGCGGGTCCGTTCGATCTTTGGATGATCGAACAGCTCCGCCGGCGGGCCCGATTCGACGATGACGCCGCCGTCGGTGAAATACACGGTGTCCGCGAGCTCGCGTGCAAAGCGCATCTCGTGCGTCACCAGCATGCATGTCATCCCTTCGGCGGCGAGCTCGCGTATCGTATTGAGCACTTCCTTGACCGTCTCCGGATCGAGCGCCGCGGTGACCTCGTCGAACAGCATGACCTCCGGGCGCATCGCCAGCGAGCGCGCGATCGCCACGCGCTGCTGCTGTCCGCCGGAAAGCTCGCCGGGGTAGGCGTCCTGCTTGGCGGCGAGGCCGACCTTCTTCAGCAGCGCGACCGCACGCGCGCGCACGTCGTCGCGCGGCTCCCTGAGCACGTAGACCGGCGCCATCATCACGTTTTCCAGCGCCGTCTTGTGCGGAAAGAGGTTGTATTGCTGGAACACGATCGACACTTCGCGACGGAGCGCCAGCCGCTCCTTGTCGGTGGTCAGCCGATGCACTTCGAAATCGGCGACACGTATGCTGCCGCTGTCGATCGGAACCAGCGCGTTGATGCAGCGAAGCAGGGTCGATTTGCCCGAGCCCGACGGTCCGATGATGCAGACGACGCCGCCCTTCGGCACATCCATCGAAATGCCCTTGAGCACCTCGACCTTGCCGAACGATTGGTGCACGTCGAGGAGCGAGACGATCGGACGCGAATCGGATTCGGCCATGGCGGCGCTTCAGACGTTGACCGCGTACCGGGCTTCGAGCCGGACGGTCCAGCGAGCGATCGGGTAGCAGTAGACGAAAAACCAGAGCAGCACATAGCTGTAGAACGACAGCAGCAGCCCGGGACGGTTCTCGGCGGACAGCGCCTGCCGCGTCAGGGTCATCATCTCGTTGACGCCGACAATCGACGCGAGCACCGTGGCCATCGTCAGGATCGCGTACAGGTTCATCCACGGCGGCAGCATGCGCTTGACGCACTGCGGCAGGATGATCATCCACAGCGTCTGGCGACGGCTGAAGGCGAGCGAGGCGGCCGACTCCCATTGCGCGGTCGGGATCGACTGCATCGCGCCGCGCAGGATCTCGGCCACGTTGGCCATCACCGGCAACGCGAGTCCCAGCGTCGCCTTGACCCAGTCGGGCAGCGGGATCGTTATGCCGAATAACTTGACCTGGAACGGCAGCAGGAACATGCAATAGAACAGCAGCACCAGCCACGGCGCGTTGCGGAAGAAGTTCGTGGCGACCCACGCCCCGCGCTTGACCGGGCGCCGCAGCGACAGCAGGCCGAATCCCAGCAGCACGCCGAGCGCCGTGCCGACCGCCATCGCGACGAAGCTGATCGCGAGATTGAACACGAACCCGCGCAGCAGCAGCGGCGTCCATTTCCAAATCGTCGCCAGGATCGATGGCTGGTCGGCACCGGCCTGCGCCTGGGCGATGCCGCAACCGATGACGAAGACGGCGAACAGCGCGAAACCATGCTCGGCGCGAAGCGCCAGCCGTGGTGATCCGGCGCGGCGCTCGACCGCGGCACGCCGGGCGAGGCGCGCCGCGCCCGGCAGCAGAACGGGCAGGTCGGTCAACCGCGTGGACCCCTCGCTCATTGGCCGAACCCTGGCACTTGAATGGCGCGCTCCCAGCGATTCATCGCATAGACGAGCGCGCCGACGAGTCCGAAGTAGCAGACGAGCAGCACATTCATCATCACCGGCACGTTCAGTTCGTCCGACCAGATCTGGCTCGACACGTAGAGCATCTCGGGCACGGCGATCGCGTAGGCGAGCGTGGTCGTCTTGACCAGGTTGACCAGGTTGTTGTTCAGCGCCGGCAGGCTGATGCGAAACGCCAGCGGCAGCACGATCAGCGCGTAGGCGCGCAAGCGGCTGAAGCCCAGCGATTCGGCGGCCTCGAGCGTAGTCTTCGGAACCGCCTCGACGCCCGAGCGGAAGATTTCGACGTTGAACGCGCCGGCGAAAAACGACAGGGAAATGATCGCCCAGGTCACGTTGCTGACCAGCGGCTGGTTGCCCGATGCCAGCGAGCTCCGGAGCAGGCT
>DATASG010000067.1:0-6800 GCA_036269295.1 Vicinamibacterales bacterium
GTTGCCGATGTTTCATGCCAACGGGTGGACGTTCGTGTGGACCGTGACCGCCGTGGGCGCGACCCACGTCTGCCTGCGCAAGGTCGATCCGGTGAAAATGTTCGACCTGATCCGCGATGAGCGGGTGTCGATGCTGTGCGCGGCCCCGACGGTTCTGATCGGTCTGGCCGGCGCGCCCGCGGAGGCGCGCGCCGACGCGCCGAAGGGATTGCGCGTCGTCACCGCCGGCGCGCCGCCGGCTGCGGCGACGATCGAGCGCGTGGAGGGCGACCTGGGATGGACGATCACGCACGTCTACGGCCTTACCGAGACGGCGCCGTTCATCACCGTCTGTGAGCCGAGGCCCGAGCACGACGCCTTGAGCGTGCGCGACCGCGCGGTGATCAAGGCGCGGCAGGGCGTCGAGCTCATCACCTCCGGGCAGGTGCGGGTCGTCGACGAACACGATCGCGACGTGCCGCGCGACGGCGTGACAGTCGGCGAGATCGTCGTGCGCGGCAACGTGGTGATGGAAGGCTACTACAACGATCCAGCGGCGACGGCGACCGCGCTGCGCGGCGGCTACTTCCGCAGCGGCGACGCCGCCGTCGTGCAGCCCGACGGCTATGTCGACATCCGCGATCGGCTGAAGGACGTCATCATCAGCGGCGGCGAGAACATCTCCTCGGTGGAGGTGGAAGGCGCCCTGCTCGGGCACCCGGCGGTGCAGGAGGCGGCGGTCGTCGGCATGCCCGACTCGAGATGGGGCGAAGCGCCGCACGCGTTCGTCGTCCTCAAGCCGGGCGCGTCGGCGACGCCGGACGAGCTGCGCGCGTTCACGCGCGAGCGGCTGGCGCACTTCAAGTGCCCGCACACGTTCAACTTCGTTGCCGATCTGCCGAAGACAGCGACGGGCAAGATTCAGAAGTTCGTGCTGCGAGGACGCAGGTCGGGGATCGCGGCGCAATGAGACAAGCGACCGCGGAGTGCGCGAAGAACCAGAGAACAGCATTCTCAATGTTGTTGGCGATCGCCGCGGCTTTGTCCGGTCGAGAGGATGCGTACTTGTACCGTCCGCCTGCCGAACCGCCGCGCGTGAGCGCAACTCGGCATGAAGATGTCGAGGTCGCGTCCTCTTATCCCTGAACCGGTGTCCAGGACCGTGTAGATGCCGGCGTACGATTGGCCAGGCGCCAGCAGCTGCAGCCGCGTCCCCAGCGGCCAACGTCGAGTGTCCGCGGCGACCACGCCTCGCCGTGCGCGCACACCCGACCGGGTTGGCCCGCGGTCGCAGTACGCGGTGGCCAACACTTGCATCGTTCCCGGCGGACTGTGCCGCGGCGGCCGGGCTTCAGCCGACCAGCTGCCAACGATCACGAAGAGCGTCGCCGCGGTGAGGATCCTGCGCACGCTGTTCCACAATCAAGCCGCGTACCACTGTTGAGCCCAGGTCAATACGCGGAGAGCCAGAGCGGCTCGACCTCGTTCAGGCGCCGCGTCTCGGCAGGCTCAGCCAGCGGAAGAACAGGATCACGAACGCCGCGGGGATCAGGGGGCCCCACCACGCATTCAGACCGAACGCGGTCAGCGTGTTCGAGCCCAGCTTCACGAACAGCATGATCGCGCCGGCCCACGCGAAGCCGCTGACCAGGTTCAGGATGCTGAACTTCAGCGGTTGCACGTTCGCGTAGGCACACGCCACCGGAATCGCGGTGCGGAGTCCCGGCAGGAAGCGGCCGGAGAGGATGATCAAGGTTTGATGCGCCTGCACGTGGGCGCTGACGCGGTGGCGGTACTTCGCCAGCTTCGGAAAGCGGTCGAGCCAGTGGATGCGGCCGCGCAGCAGATAGAACCAGATCTGATCGCCGAGCGAGCCGCCGACGGCGCCGGCGAACCAGACGCCGGCCCAGTTCAGCTTGCCGATCATCGCGTCCGCGCACACCTTGCTGTAGTAGATCTCGCCCTCGAGGACAGCGAAGACGACGATGGCGAGGTAGGGCAGCACTCAGGCGTGTTCCAGGACGCCGCGCACGACGCGCGCCACGCGCTCGATCTGGTCGCGGGCGAGGCCGGAATGTACCGGTATCTGCATCGCCTGCGCGGCGCGGCGGGCCCCTTCGGCCTCCGCTGTCACGGTGCCGAAGAGCTCCATGTCAGGCGGCACATCGACGTGCAGCGTCTCGATGTCGATGCCACGGCGAACACAGCGGACCACGAGCTGGTCGCGCTGGGGGCCCTCGGGCCCGATGACGCAATACTGGTAATAGACGTGGGTGCGATCCTCGGGTGTGAGGGGCAGCTGGATGCCAGGAATACCGGCGAGGGTGCGGTTCACGTAGGCGGCGTTGGCCTGTGCACGGGCCGTCCACTCGTCAAGGTGCGGCAACGCTTCCAGGCCGATTGCCGCCTGCACGTTAGGAAAGCGCTCGGTGTACTGTTCGGGCAATGGCTGCAGCGATCGAATCTTCTCCCAGAAGAAGACATCGGGGTTGGCGTCGATGAGCGCCGAGACCCAGAGCAGCGGAAAGAGCGAGATCGAAAACACCCACGGCTTCATGAAGATCCGCTGCAGCCGGCCCATGAGCAGGCGCTCGGTCACCCGCTTTTCGCTCGGCCACGGCAGCGCCTCGACGAGGGCGCGAACCTTCGCCGCGAGCGCGGCGTCGTTCACCAGCGCCAGCCCGCCGCCGTAGCAGTTCAGCGGCTTCAAGGTCTGAAAGCTGAACAATGCGCCGGCGCCGAAGGTGCCGACGGGCTTGCCGCGGTAGGTCGCGCCGAGCGCGTGCGCGCAGTCCTCGAGCACCACCAAGCGGTGGCGGTCCGCGAGCGCCAGCAGCCGATCCATGTCGCAAGGGAGGCCGTACAGATGGGTCGGCACGATGACGCGGGTCCTGTCCGTGATCAGCCGCGCGACCGAATCGGGATCGATGTTGAACGTCTTCGGGTCGACATCGGCGAAGACGACGGTCAGCCCTGCGACGCGCGCCAACTCCGGCACGACCCAGAACGTCAGCGACGGAAAGATGATCTCGGAGCCGGCGGGGAGGTCGAGCGCCTTCAGCATGTAGTAGAACGCGATACGGCCGTAAGCCGCGGCGATGGCGTGGGCCGGGCCGAGCCCGTGGCGGGCGGCGAACGCGGCTTCGAACTCGGCGATCTGGGGGCCCTGGATGAATTCGCCGCGAGCCCTGCAGCGCGCGACGAGGTCTTCAGTGGTCGGCAGGACTCGCGCGCCGTATCGCGAGATCGCGGTCAGCATCGCTGCAAACGTAGCACAGCGGCGGCGATCAACGCAGCGGCGGCGGCGCCAGCGGCGCTTCCGCCTTCGCTGCAGCCGTCGTCTAGCAGGCGACGGGTCTGGAGATGTCGGCGATCTCCTCGCGCGCGTGGCGCTCGTTGACGCGGCGATCCATGCGGCTGACCCATTCGCGGATGGCACCGTTCTGGATCTTCAGGAAGTTCGCCAGATACGACGGCCGCATGTAGAAGCGCTTGTAGGCGGCGCCGAGCAGGAAGCGCAGCTCGCGCTCGGTCAGGTTCGGGTGCCTGAACACGGGCGTGAAGCCGTCGAACTTCTCCCAGTCGGTTTCCGACAGCAGC
This sequence comes from Vicinamibacterales bacterium, assembly GCA_036269295.1. Lineage (GTDB taxonomy): Bacteria > Acidobacteriota > Vicinamibacteria > Vicinamibacterales > CAVVIG01 > CAVQFC01. The sequence continues at coordinate 3,580 of DATASG010000067.1, forward strand.
GGCTCGATCTGCTTGAACATCGGCGTGCCCGGATACGGGGTCAGCATCTTGAACTGGGCGAAAGTCGATCCCAGATCGGTGGCGTAATCGATCGTCGCCGCCACCGAGTTCCAGTCGTCCTGCAGGAAGCCGAGCACGTAGAACGCCGCGGTGACGATGCCGAGCTTGCGGCAGTGCTCGATGATCTCGCGCTGGTGGCTCTGCGGAATCGGCCGCCGCCCCGACTTTTTCAGCGTCGCCGGATCGAGCGATTCGACGCCGAAGCTCATGGCCCGGAACCCGGCCTCGTGCAGCTTGTCCAGCAGCTCGACGTCGAGACGATCCAGTCGCGTTTCGGCCTCGAACGTCAGGTTGAGGCCGCGGCGCTTGATCTCCTCGCACAGCTCGATGACGCGGTCGCGCTGCTCGGTGAACAACGGGTCGCGGAAGATGACGTACGGCCGCGACACCTGACCGCACAGCCGCTCCATCTCGTCAACGATGTTGGCGATCGAGCGCATGCGGTAGCCAGCGAGGATGCGGTGCGGGCAGTAGGTGCAGAACTCCGGGCAGCCGCGGCTGGCCAGCAGCGGATAGCCGCCGCCGACCGGACGGGTGAAGACCTTGAAACCCATCCGCGATCGATCTTCAGTGACGAGATCCCAGCGCGGGAACGGCAGCGAATCGAGATCGTCGATCTGCTCGCTGATGACAGTGCCCCGCGGAATGATCCCCTGGGCCAGGCGCATCACCGCCGCTTCGGGCTCGCCGTTCAGGATGAAGTCGCAGTGGCCCTCGAACAGCTGCGGCATCTTCGAGGCGGTGATGCCGATGAAGCCGACGGTGACGCCCTTGGCGCGCATCCGGTCGGCCCAAGCGGTTTCGTTCTTGTGATCGACCAGCGACGAAAGCACCAGCGCAACGTCGCCCTCCACCTCTTCGCCGCGCGTCCACTTCACGTCGTGGCCGGCGCGCGCCAGGATGGCGGCGATGTAGGCCATGTGGACGCTCGGCACGTCGTGGAATTTCTTCTTGAGGTAGGCCATCACGGCCGTGACACGCGAGAACGGATCGAGCCGCGATCCGTAGCCGCCGACGACCGTGTCCTTGCTCACGAACCCGCGATGGGATTTCAGATCTGCGAGAACGACTCGCATGAGTCACCTCAACTTGGCAAACTGCGCTAACGACCAGAGATAGAAACTAGCGTCAGGCCGGGAGCGGAGGGCCGCGAGGCGACCGGGGCGAGAAAGCGCGGCTGCGAGGCTGCAGGTGCAGGGCACCGATGACTTCGAGCGGACGAAGCGACGGGGTGAGACAGTCGCCGGCGTCGACGCCGTCGACAGGAGCATCGTTCTGAATTACGGCGACGTTGTCGCCGAGGAAGGCGTGCGTTGCCCGCAGCATGCGGGCGGTGAGATCCTGCAAGCCGGCGAGGGCATGGCTGGATGGCTGCTTCAGAGGTCCGCCGAAGGACTTGGGATGGCGGGGGAGCCGACGGGCAACGGGCGACTGCGGATCGCAGATCGGTCCGGACGTGCCGCGCCGCGGTGACGCGTCGGCGGAAATGACTGACAGCAGCGACAACAGCGCGATGCTGCCGGCCAGCGTCAACAGACGAAGGGGCGATGAAGTAAACCGCATGTAACCGAACGAGCCTCTTGGAGAGCGCCAACACTATCCCATAGGCCGGCGGGGGACGCAACCTTCGCCAGACATTGGTCTTGACCTATAATGGCTTGCGTTCGTAGAATCAGGCCCGTTTTTGTGAGCACTCGTGGACTTTCGCTATTTCTTCTCCTCACCGACAGCGATCACGAGGTTAGTACCGCCATCCGCCATTCCGTACGTCGTGCGTCGAGCGCATCGTCGTTCGCTGTGGAATTGCTGACAGCCCGGGCGGCGCGATTCGTGAATTGCAGAGGTCAGAAGACTCATGGCCGACCCGCGAATCGAACATCTGCTCCGCCGCGCGGGGTTCGGTGCCCGTCCTGACGAACTGACCCTCTATGGAGGGATGTCGATCAGCCAGGCGGTCAACGCGCTGGTCGATTTCTACACCGTGCCGGACGTCGTCGATGACCTGATTGGCCAGCCCGGCTACATCGGCATGACCATCAGCGGCGCCTTCTCGCCGCAGTCGAACATCAACCATTCACGGCAGCGCTGGTTGTTCCGGATGGTGCATAGCGACCGTCCGCTCCAGGAGAAGATGACCCTCTTCTGGCACAACCACTTCGCCACCGGCTACACCAAGATTGCGGGCATCTACGGCGCGACCGAAGCCGCGCGCTATCTCGCCGCGAAGGCGTCCGAGGATCCGGGGCAGGTGCGCGGCCAGCTCGAGATGCTGCGCGACAACGCGCTCGGCAGCTTCAAAGACATCCTGCTGGCGATTGCCAAGGACACGGCGATGCTGGTCTGGCTCGACGGCCGGACGAACACCAAAACGCTGCCGCAGGAGAACTTCGGCCGTGAAGTCATGGAACTGTTCACGGTCGGTGTCGGAAACTACACCGAACCCGACGTCTACGCCGCGGCGCGGGTGTTCAGCGGCTGGAACCTGGCGCGGCCCGGCAGCGCCGCCGATGGTTCGCAGCACTACGAGTTCTCCTACATCGCGAACAATCACGATGTGGCGGCCAAGACGTTCAGCTTCGCGATCTATCCCGACGGGGGCAAGACGATCCCGGCGCGGCCTGCCGCCGCGGGCATGCAGGACGGCATCGACTTCATCAACGGCCTTGCCGCGCACCCCAACACGGCGCGCTATCTGGCGACCAAGCTGTACCGCTTCTTCGTCACCGAGTTCGGCGCCGTCAACGATACTTTCGTCAACCGCGTCGCCGCGGTTTACCTGAGAAACGGCGGCAGCATGCGCGAGGTGATGCGCGAAGTGCTGTCCTCACCCGAGTTCTGGGACGAGAGCGCCTATTTCACGCGCTACTCGTGGCCGGCGGAGTTCGTCACCCGCGCGTTCAAGGACGTTGGCTGGAGCGGCTTCTCGGTCAACGATGCGCTGACGCCGATCGCCAACATGGGGCAGATTCTGTACGAACCGCCCAATGTGGCCGGCTGGGAGCTGGGCCAGTCGTGGTTCTCGACCAGCGCGATGCTCGCGCGCATGAACTTCGCGTCGACGCTGGCGGGCAACCAGAAGTTCAAGCTCGCGACCGCGGTGAAGGCCGCCAACGCATCGAAGACGCCGGAAGCGCTGCTGTCGTACATGCTCGACGCACTGG
>DATASG010000068.1:0-6413 GCA_036269295.1 Vicinamibacterales bacterium
GGCTGCTTCTTCGCCGTGACGAGAAGGATCGACAGACCACGGCCGCTGCCGCGAAAGGCGATCCCGCCCGCCTGGGCCACCGTGCCGGCCAACGCTATCGCTGCTGCTGCGGCGGCGGCTGCTGTGCCGTGGTGGAAGTCACCGGCTTCGCCTTGCGCTCTTCGACCAGCCGTTGATATTCGGCATCATCCAGGTAGACCATGTCGAGCCAGACCTGGAGCATGTCGTCGACGCTCCGCTCGCCGAAGCCAACCCACATGTTCGGATCGGGATTGCGTCTGTTGGCGGACGTGTTGTCGTGGATCCCAATCAGATGCAGCACCGTCCCGGCGGGCAGCAGCGGCGCCGCCTCGTCCGCGTAGACGTAGTTGATGTGCCAGTTGAAGTCGAAGTGATCGACGGAGCTGAGGATGAAGGTCCTGTTGGTCGCCGGATCGATCGCTTCCACGGTCAGCCCGCGGCCGCGCATGTGCATGTGCGGCTGGAACGAGTCGATGCGCGCCGGCCGCGGCAGCCGGAAATAACCGTCGGTCCGCACAACGGAGTTGGGCGGCACTTCGAGCTCGTCGTTCGGGATGTTCCGGATGTTCTGCGAGCGTACCTGATACTTCGGGGTGACGCCCTTCGGGTAGAACTTGAAGGCGATGGTCGTCTTGTTGTGCTGCTCCGAGCCGATCGCGAAATAGTGCATGTCGTAGCGCAGCCGGGTGCCCTTCTTGAGCAGCCGACCGGTGTTGTCGCCGAAGATATCGCCGTACTTGCCGACGGCGTATTCGTGCAGCATCACGCCGCCCTCGGGCGTCCCTTCGGGCGCATCCGGCTCGATCGCGTAGACAACGACGTGGTGGACGATCTTCGGGTTGCTGGGCTTGATCTCCATCGACTTGACCCAGCGATCCTCGGTGAGCTGGACCTCCGCGAACTGGTCGATCCACCAATCGGGGCCGGCCGCGTACATCGTGAAGTCGCTCGGCGTCGTCACCTTCAGATCGGGCTCGCCGATGAACCAGTCGCTTTCGGAGCGGAAGGTGAGCGGCGCCGGCATGTCGGCGGGGTTGCCCTGAGCCGCGCCCGAGTCCACCCATTTCACGACCGTGGCGATCTCGTCGTCGCTGAGCGATCGGTCGTTCTTGTAGTGGCGGATGCCGACGGTCTTGTCGAGATGCCACGGCGGCATGTCGCGGTTCGACACCCGCTGCCGGATCGAACGCGCCCACGGCCGCACTTCGTCGTAGCTGACCAGCGACATCGGGGCGGAGGTCCCCTGGTGATGGCAGGTCTGGCAGCTTCTCTGGAAGATCGGCGCGACGTCGCGCGCGAACGTCGGCGCTGCGAGTTGAGCGTTGTGACTTGTGGTCCGCGCCTCGCCCTTGACGGTCAGCTTCACCTGCGCGTTCGTCCAGCAGCAGTGGTAGCCGAAGTTGCCGGCCGACTCGCCTGATCCGTCGTCGACCACCGCCTGCAGGATGTAGTCACCCGGCTCGCTGAAGGTTGCCGACGTGGTCGCCTTGCCGTTGGCCAGCTTCGCCTCGGCGGCCGAGAACTGCACCACGCCCGGTCCTCGGAATTTCGACCAGAACACGGTCATGCCGATCGGCGCGCCGCGCCGCGCCGGCAGACCGTCGTCGGTCGCCGACACGGCAAGCGTAGCGCCGCTTCCGGATTGATTCGACACCGTGGCGCTGACGACCGGCGGCAGGTTCGAGCTGATCCTCTCGCTGTTGCCGCCGCGAGTCGTGCGCTCGCGATCGATCTGCCAGACCCGCTTCAGCGTCGCGATCACCTGTTCGGTCGTGCCGTGCGACGTCAACTTCCACACCAGCTGTTTGTCGGCGAACTCCTTCGGGACGATGACCTTGAACACGTCCTTGTGGCGGCGGGTCGTGAAGTGCGTCGGCTGGCCGCGATCGCCGCCCGGCTCGAAGGTATTGTTCGCGCCGACGGGAATATCGAGCTCCTCCTCGTAGTTGCGGTTCATGTAGCCGAACCACATGTTGAAGGAGCCGTCGGCGTTGAGGTCGAACCCTTCGTACACCGGCGCGACCCCCTGGCCGGACCAGTGGCGAAGGTTGGTGAGCTGGGAAGCGGTCTGCTGGGCGAGCATCGAGCTCGTCGCGACCGCGCTGAGCAGGACGGCGAGGCGCAAGGCTCTGCTGACCATGCCGGGATTATAGGACCGAATGCGTGGCAGGAGACGCGCGATTGTGCGCGTCTCCTGGGAGGAATCGATGGCTACAGGCGCAGATTTCGGCCTACTTCGTGGCCGCCAGGCCGTCGATATGCACCTCGAGCAGGTGGTTGACGCGGATGCCGTAGATGCCGTCGGTCTTCGCCGCCGTCTTCGGCGAGGAACCGACGACGGTGCCGTTGACGACGTAGTCGATCTTGGCGGCCCCGACTCGCACTTCGAGAGCATTGGTGGACTTGCCGTCGGCGCCCGGCTTCTTCACCGCGTCGTTCGGTGTCTTCGGCAGCACGTCGGTCGCCGCCTCGCCGTTGCGATGCTTGACGAGCCAGGTGCCATCCTGCGCGACCAGGAAATAGGTGTAGCTCTGTTTCGCGCCCTCGAGATCGGCGCCGCCGAACACGAGGCCGTAGTAGTTCGTGTGGCCGCTCGGCTTCATCAGGGTGAAGCTGCCCTTGACCGTGTAGTTTCCCGTCGCCGTGTTGGCCGGGTTCCAGTACACGGCCGCCTGCGGGTTCGTGGCGTGGAAGCCCGTGCCCATTGTCACGAACTTGATCGCGCCCGCCCCGTCGGGATCGGACGCGCTGGTGCTGCGATCGGCTCGAACCATCCACCCCTTCGGGGCCTGGGCCATCAGTGACACTGCCACCAGCATCGTGGCGGCGAACGCGGCAGAAACAGAGCGCCTCATCGATTACCTCCAGACGAATCATAGCGCCATACACGCAGCTCGTGAACGGACCAGGACGCGGACGAGGCGGCTGTCTGCCGGATCCACAGCGCCACCGTATCTCTGTTGTCCGGAATTGGGATCCGCAGGTTCGGATAGCGGCCGTCGCGGACCAGCGCCGCGGCAAACTCGGGATATGGTGAGGCTTCATACAGCACGCGCGTACGTCCTGTGCCGTCCTCGCCCTCGATGCGCAGCACTCGCGGATAGTCCCCGAGCGATCGCTCGGCCATCTGCAGCTCCACGCGCGCCACGTCGGCGGGGCGTGCGAGCGCCACGCGTAGCCAGCTCGAGCCATCCTGGCCTCCGATGCCGGCAATCCAGCGCGTATCGCGATCGCCATCGAACAGATTCGGGATGCGGTCGGCCGATTCCGAGGCCGACGCCGTCAGTTCACCTGGAGGAATCAACGTCAGAGGCCGGGTTGAGGCGCCGGGCAAGACGGCCGGCGGCGGATCCCACGGCATGAGCTCGAACGCCCTCACTTTGGGCAATCCCGCCTCCTTCGCGATCTGCCCCGAGTCTCGCAGCGCTCGAATCGTGCGCTCGGGCATACCTGCGGCGATCGACGCGGCGTCGTAGTCGCCCGGATGCACGAATACGTAGCGGATGCCGAGCGAGCGAAGCATCCGGACCGCTGCGGGAAACCGCTCGAAATCGTACAGCGGCGACAACGGCGATCCCAGCACGTCCACGAGCGTTGTGACGTAGCCGCTGAAGCCGTTGACGATCGGATGGCCGTGCACGAGCGTCATGAACTGATAGTCGAGCAGTTGTTCCCCCGACGGATGGATCGGCAGATGCAGCGCCGCGCCGGCGGCGCGGTCCGCCAGCCAGAATGCGACGCCGCGATCTTCCGGACGGCCGCGCGCGCTGTAGCTGACGGTGGCGATCGGCACCGCCCAGCCGTCCGCGACCACCATCGCGACGCATACCGCAGCCATCAGCGGCTGGAACCGGTGCGCGACACGCCGGAGCAGCCAGTCGACGCCGAACGCGACCAGCACCGACAGCGCCGCGATGACGACGATGGCAAAACGCGCCGGCACTCGCATGCCGTCCATGCCCGGGACGATCGCGAGCAGCCAGGCGTACGGTCCGTGGGTGGTGACGACGGTCCCCCAAACCCGGACGCGGGGCCCGAGCGACAGGACGAGCGCCGCTATCGCCACGAAGCCGTAGACGATGGCCCAGCGTCTACGCCGCGGATCCGTGACCGCGGTCCAGAACCCGAGCACGGCCAGGCTCGCTGCAAACAGACCTGGGAACAATTCCTTCTCGGGATCGACGCCGACGGCGGTCGGCAGCCAGCGCCACACACCGATGCTGTTCTTGCCGACCACATACGATCGCAGGTCGGCGCCGTTGGCGGCCACTTCGCTGATGTCGCGCACCTGGTGATAGTCCGCTCGCGCGCGATAGTACGCGGCACCGACCGGCGCGAGCGCGGCGCCGACCACGAGGCCGGCGGCGGCCAGATGGAGCAGGATCCGCGGCCGGCCTTCGCGCGCGCGCCAGACCGCGTCGGCGATCACGACCGCGATCGGGACCGCGATGAAGTAGCCGATGTACATGTTCGACAACGTCTGCAGGACCCATGCAGCGGCGAACAGTGTCAGCCAGCGCTGCTGCCGCGTCGAGAAATAGCGGTGCAGCCCGTAGAGCGCGATTGGAATCCAGCCGGTCGCGACCATCTGCACGTGCGCATACTGCGACATCCGAAACGGACCGAACGCGTAGTACATGCCGGCGGCAAACGCCGCCGCGCGGCTCCCGGTCAGCTCGCGCGCGAGCAGGTACATGCCGGCGCCGGCGATGGCGAACGCGATCAGGAACGCGACGTTGTAGGTCAGGACCGGATCGGCGGTGATCCAGTACAACGGCGCCGCCAAGACCGCGACGCCCAGCATCGTTTCTGAGAAAGCGAGCGTGCCACGGTAGGGAAAGAAGATCGGCGCGTCCCACACGCCGCGCAGGCCGTGCCTCAGGCGGTCGGCGTCCCAGCCGATGATCCACGTGACCAGCAGCGTGTCGCCGTGATCCGATGGCAGCGTCCGCCTCAGGTCGAGCGCGAGCGGGAGGGTCAATACCATCACGGCGGCGACGAACGCACCGGCGACCAAAACGCCCTCGCGCGTGGTTCCGGTCACGCCGCGATCAGAACGTGGCGACGAGGTTGAGCCCCATCCCGCCCCTCCTGACCGTCCCGCCCATCCCTACCGTCGCTCTGGCAGTGCGAACACGTACAGCGCGTTCCCGGTGGCGGGCATCTTCACTTCGGGAATGATCGTCCGCGGCACGACGCGGGGGCTGCCGCCGCCGCTGGCGCCGGTAGTGACCGCGACATACTGGCGGCCGCCGGCCGTGAAGGTGACCGGGTAACCCATCACCGTCGTGGCCAGCCGCGTTTGCCACAGCGTCTCGCCCGTCTTCACGTCGAAGGCGCGGAAGGTGCGATCGAGATCGCCGACGAAGCCGACGCCGCTGTCCGTCGTGATGACGCCGGTCAGGTACGGCGAGCGCTGGTCGCGCGTCCACAGCTCCTTCATCGTCTTCACGTCGTAGGCGGCGAGCTTGCCGACGTTGCCCTCGGTGCCGGGCATCTCGAAGAAGCGGCGATCGGCGCCGGTGCCGCCGGACCCGTTGGTCGCTTCGATCTTGCGTCCCGACATCGCCATGCACGACTGGCTCAACGGGATTACCAGCGTGCCGCTCGACGGCATGTAGCTCATCGACTGCCAGTTGTGGCCGCCTTCGGTGCTCGGGCACGAGTCGACCCACTGGCCGGTCTGCTGCTCCAGGATGTCGCCGCGATAGGTCGGCGCGCCGGTCTTCGGATCGATCGACTCGAACACGTTCTGGAAGATCGTCTCCTTGTAGCCGAGGAACTGGCCGTTGCGGCGATCGAGCTTCCAGAGAATCCCCGGCTTGCCGATCGTGAACACGACTTTCTGATCGCCGATGTCGACGAGCACGCGCTCGAACACCTCGTCGAGGTCCAGCGATTCACCCGGCGCGTGCTGATAGTGCCACGCGAGCGAACCGTCCTTCGGCCGCAGCGCGACGGTGGAGCTGGTGTACAAGACGCTGTCGAAGTTCGAGGACCCGCGGCTGGCGCGCATCCACGGCTTCGCCTGCGCGACTCCCCAGTAGGTGATATCGAGGTCGGGATCGTAGCTGCCGGCAATCCAGGTCTCGCCGCCGATGCGGAGGTTGTCGGCAAGCTTGCCCCACGTCTCGGCGCCCTGTTCCGTGCCGCGGCGGACGGTGTTGAACTTCCACAGCGGCTTGCCGGTCGCCGCCTCGAAGCCGCTGATCCAGCAGCCGTCGTTGCCGTAGCGATCGCAGCCGACCAGGCCGTTGACGACCACCCCCTTCATGACCATCGGTCCGGCGGTGTTGGCGTAGCCCTTGGCGCGATCGGCGATGGTCGTGTCCCAGACCTTGGCGCCGGTGCGGGCGTCGAGCGCGACCAGCCGCGCGTCGGTGGTCGCAACG
>DATASG010000069.1:0-10282 GCA_036269295.1 Vicinamibacterales bacterium
TGATTCGCGACGTGCTCGTCACCCACAGCCGCAACTTCACCAAGAGCCGCGGACTCGAGCGCAGCAAGCGCCTGCTCGGCCAGGGACTGCTGACCAGCGAGGGCGCGACGCACCTGCGGCAGCGGCGGCTGATGCAGCCGGCCTTCCACCGCGATCGCATCGCCGGATACGGCGAGCTGATGGTCGGCTACGCCGACCGGATGCGGCAGGGATGGGGCGACGGCGCCACGGTGGACGTCGCGCGCGAGATGAACCGCCTCACCCTGTCGATTGTCGGCAAGACGCTATTCGACGTCGACGTGGAACAACAGGCGGCTGCGGTGGGCGAGGCGCTCACCGCGGTGATGGAATCGTTCTGGATGATGATGCTGCCGTTCGCGGAGGCGCTCGAACGGCTGCCGGTGCCCAAGCTCCGACGCGCCCGCATGGCGCGGGCCCGGCTCGACGCGATCATCTATCGCATGATCGCCGACCGCCGCGCGAGCGGCCGCGATCATGGCGATCTGCTGTCGATGCTCCTGGCGGCGCAGGATGAGGACGAGGGCGGCGGCATGACCGACCAGCAGGTCCGCGACGAAGCGATGACCATCTTTCTCGCCGGCCACGAGACGACCGCCAATGCGCTGACCTGGACATGGTTTCTGCTCGGCAACGCTCCCGAGGTCGAAGCAAAGCTGCACCGCGAACTCGACCGGGTGCTGCAGGGACGGCTGCCGACGATGAAGGATCTGGCCTCGCTGTCGTACGTGGAGCAGGTCGTCACCGAGTCGATGCGGCTGTATCCACCGGCGTGGATCATCGGCCGACGGACGATTGCCGAGTATCAGCTGGGCGAGTACTTGGTGCCGCCGCGATCGATCCTCTTGATGAGCCCGTACATCATGCATCGCGATCCGCGCTTCTACGCGGACGCGGAGCGGTTCGACCCTGAACGGTGGTCGCCGGAGTTCCGGGCGGCGCTGCCAAAGTTCGCCTACTTCCCGTTCGGCGGCGGCCCCCGCCAGTGCATCGGGGAGTCATTCGCGTGGATGGAGCTGATCCTTCTCGTCGCCACGATCGCGCAGCAGTGCCGCTTGCGCCTCGTGCCCGGCCATCAGGTCGTGCCGCAGCCGCTGATCACCCTGCGGGCGAAGCACGGGATGCGGATGACGATCCTCAAGTCATGACGTGGGTCGGGGGTGGGTCGGGTAGGTCGGGTGGGACATTCGCCATGCACCGCTGGCCTGCACTCTGCCTGCTGACCGTTCTCATTGCCGGCGGCGCCGCCTGCGACGTATTGATAGGCGATGCGGCGACCCGAGTCTCTGCCGCGGTTCGTGACGGCGCGGTGCGGTTGAAGCGGTCGCCGAGCGACACGCTCGTGCTCAGCGTCGCCTCGCGCTCGTGGCCTGGCGGCTGTCCAGACGGCTACCGCGTCGAGTGGCGGGCCGACAGCGATCGACTCCCTGGACTGGGCATCATCTGCACGACCGGGACGCGCGGCTACGCCTCGATCGACTATCGCGCGTTCGTGAAGGTTCCCAGGCCACTGCAGGTGACGAAGGCGAAGGGCGAGCCGGCCACGATCGCGCTGCGCAAGCAGACCGACGGCACCATTGATGTCGTCGCGCTCCAGTAAAATGAAGCGATGAAGCACATCGTGATCACGGGTGCGAGCGGCGGGATTGGCGCGACGCTCGCGGCGCAACTCGGCGCCGCCGGACACCGCGTCGCGCTGGCCGCCAGGCGCGAGCCCGAGCTGCGGGAGGCCGCCGCCCGTGCAGGCGGCGGCGCGATCGCGATCCCGACCGACGTCACCGTTCGCGCCGATGTCGAGCGCCTGCGCGATCGCGCGATCGAAGCGTTCGGCCATGTCGACGTCTGGGTCAACAACGCCGGCCGCGGGATCACCAAGCCGGCGCTCGAGCTCACGGACGACGAGCTCGACATGATGATGACGGTGAACGTGAAATCGGCGCTCTACGGCATGCAGGCGATCGCGCCGCATTTCATCGCCCGCGGCAGCGGACAGATCGTCAACGTCTCGTCGATGCTCAGCCGCGTGCCCTACGCGACCTTCCGGTCAGCCTACAACGCGGCGAAGGCGGCGCTGAACGCGCTCACCGCCAACGCGCGCGTGGACCTGGCGCGGGAGCATCCCGGGATCCAGGTCACGCTGGTGATGCCGGGACTGGTCCGGACCGACTTTCAACGCAACGCGGTCGGCGGCTCGCCGCCGATTCCGGGAGGCACCGAGGCGCAGTCGGTGGAGGACGCGGCGGCGGCGATCGTGGCCGCGATCGAGGAGCCGGCCGCGGAGATCTACACCAACCCGCGTCATGCGTCGATCGTCCAGCGCTATTTTCAGGATGTCGGCGCCTTCGAACGCCAGGCCGCGGCGAGAGGGTGACGAACGTGTTCGAGCTGACGCAGCGCGGGCGGGTCGCCGTGCTCCAGATGACCCACGGCAAGGCCAACGCGATGGACCTCGAGTTCTGCCAGGCGCTGTCCGCGCAGGTGCAGGCATGCCAGCAGTCGGCGGCGGGCGCGCTCGTGATCACCGGGCAGGGCAAGATGTTCTCCGCCGGCGTCGATCTCCCGCGCCTCGTGGCCGGCGGAGCCGCCTACGTCCACGAGTTCCTTCCGGCGATGAACCACGCGTTCGAAGCGCTGTTCGCGTTTTCCAAGCCGGTGGTCGCCGCCATCAACGGCCATGCCATCGCCGGCGGGTGCGTGATCGCCTGCTGCGCCGATTACCGAGTCATGGCCCGCGAGCAGGGACGGATCGGCATCCCCGAACTGCTGGTCGGCGTCCCGTTTCCGGCGGTGCCGCTCGAGATTGTCCGCTTCGCAACGCCGCCGCAGCACGTGCAGGGGCTCATCTACCGCGGTCTGACGGTGGCGGCCGACGAGGCGCTGCGCTGGGGACTGGTGGACGCGGTGGCCGATCCGGATCGCACGCTCGACGAAGCGGTGGCGATTGCCGACGCCATGGCGGCGGTGCCGGTCGAGGCGTTTCAGCTCACCAAGCAGTTGCTGCGCGAGCCGGCGCGGCGCCAGATGCGCGCCGGCAGGGAGGTCGACGCCGTGGTGCAGAACGCGTGGGCAGGCGAGGCGGTGCAGAACGCGGTGCGCGATTACGTGGCGCGCACACTGAAACGATGACACTAACGGACCGCAGAGGCGCAGAGCGGCACCGCCGCCAGCTTGAAGATCGGTCCCTCGGCGTACGGCGCCAGCATTTCGAAGACGCGCCGCTTGAGCTGCTCCACCTGGGCGGCGCCCAGCGACGCGATCGCGGCACGCAGCGGCGCGGCCAGGTCGGTCTGGATCTGCCAGTACTCCTCACGGGACGAGTAGGTGAGCGTGATCGGCCGCGACTCGACGGCGACGCCGGAAAATCCGCCGGCCTCGAGCACGCGTTTCAGTTCGCCCGGAGGGGCCAGCCGGAAGACGCCGGGCGCCGCCGGATCTGGCGGCGGCAGCGGTACGAACTCGCCGAGCACAGCGGTGATCGCCGTGAAGAACGGATTCTTCGCCGGCAGATCCCACACCGCGGTCGCGAAGCGCGCGCCAGGCTTGAGCACACGGCGGATCTCCGCTGCCGCCTTCACCGGGTCGGGGCAGAACATCATCCCGAAGCGACAGGTCGCGGCGTCGAAGGTCGCGTCGGGAAACGCCAGAGCCTGCATGTCCATCTCGCGCGCCTCGAGGTTGTCCAGGCCCAGCTTCTGCGCCTTGCGCGTGGTCACAGCCACCATGTCCGGCGAAAGGTCAGTGGCGACGACGCGTCCGCCCGGGCGCACGCGCTCTGCGGCGGTGACGGACGGTTGACCGGAACCGCAGGCCAGGTCCAGGACCGTATGGCCCGGTTTCATGGCGGCGGCGTCGCACAGCCATCCCCCGAGATTGCCGCTGTTGCGATCGAACCAGTCGCCCCACCGTTCCCAACCCAGGGCGGCGGCGCTCCACTGGGCTTTCTGCTGCTGCGTGATCTCGTCTGCGGTCGGCATGGATGAGAAGCTAACCGATCTGCACCGCGGCGTCCATTCGAGGACCGTGTAGAATCGCGCCACGCTTCATCGACAACAGGAGATCGTCCAACGTGACCCAGACAGGAACAGCAGCGCCCGTCAACCCCGAACGCATCCTGCAAATCGGCCTCGGCTTCTGGGCCTCGAAGACGCTGCTGAGCGCGGTCGAACTCGAGATCTTCACCCAGCTGGCGGAGAAGCCGGCGACGGCTGACGATTTGCGCCAGCGCCTCGGTCTGCATCAGCGATCGGCGCTCGATTTCTTCGATGCCCTGGTCGCGCTCGGTTTTCTGCAGCGGAACGGCGGCGTCTACGCGAACACGCCCGAGACCGATCTCTTCCTCGACAAGCGGAAGCCGTCGTATGTCGGCGGTATCCTCGAGATGGCGAACCTCCGGCTGTTCGGCTTCTGGAACCACCTCACCGAGGGGCTGCGGACGGGGGGGCTGCAAAACGAGGCGAAGGGCGGCGGGCCGTCGCCGTTTGCGGCCTTGTATGCGGATCCGGCGCGGTTGCGCTCGTTTCTCGCCGCGATGTCCGGGATCAGCCACGGCGCCAACATGACCATCGCCAGAAAGTTTCCGTGGCAGTCCTACAACACGTTTGTCGACGCCGGCACCGCGCAGGGCGATCTCGCGGTTCAAGTCGCGCTCGCGAACCCACATCTGAAGGGCACCGGCCTCGACCTGCCGGTGGTACAGCCGATCTTCGAGGAGCACGCGGCCAAGAATGGCGTCGGCAATCGCGTCTCGTTCGCGGCCATCGATTTCTTCGCCAGTCCGCTGCCGAAGGCTGATGTGGTGATGATGGGGCACATCCTCCACGACTGGGATGTCGCGCAGAAGCAGCAACTCGTGCGCAAGGCGTACGACGCGCTGCCGACCGGCGGCGCCTTCATCGTCTACGATGCGATCATCGACGACGACCGGCGGCAGAACGCGTTCGGGCTGCTGATGAGCCTGAACATGCTCATCGAGACGCCGGGAGGGTTCGACTACACCGGCGCGGACTGCATCGGCTGGATGAAGGAGGCGGGCTTCGCGAGCGCGCGCGTCGAGCACCTGGTCGGCCCCGACTCGATGGTGGTCGGCATCAAGTAGGCCCGCAGCGGCCCGCGGTTGTATGATGCCGGTCGAAGTCTGCCAGCGACGCCCAGCACGTTGATATGCCGATTCTCGGTCTCCATCACGTTACCGCGACCGTCGACGATGCCCAGGACGACCTCGATTTCTGCCTCGGCGGTCTCGGACTGCGCCTCGTCAAGAAGACCGTCAACTTCGACAACCATCACGTCTATCACTTCTACTACGGCGATCGGCACGGGACGCCGGGCACCCTCTGGACGACCTTTCCATACCAGGGCCGCGGCGTCCCGGTCGGGCGCAAAGGCGCCGGTCAGGTGACGGTGACATCGTTCTCGGTGCCGAACGGATCGCTCGCCGTGTGGCGGCAGCGCCTCGGCGCTCACGCCATCGCGGTCACCGATCTGCCGCCGCGCTTCGGTGATCCGGTGATCCGGTTCGCCGATCGCTCGGGCATTACCTTCGAGCTGATCGCGACCGATCAGGATGCGCGGCCGCCATGGGTGGCCCGCGACTTCGACGCTGCTGACGCGATTCGCGGCCTGCACAGCGTGACCCTGGTCGTCCGCGACGCGGAGAAGACCGTCGAGCTGATGACGCGACTGCTCGACTACACGGTGGTCGGGGAGATGGAGAGCCGCATTCGTCTGGCGGTGAACGGCGGCGGTCCTGGCAGGACGATCGACGTCGCGCACCATGCCGACGCCGAGCCGGCGCTGAACGGCCTCGGCACCGTCCATCATGTGGCGATGGCCGTCGCCAGCGCCGACGAGCAGCTGCGATTGCGCGGGGAGCTGTTGAAGTACGGCTGCAAAGTGACCGAAGTCCGCGATCGCTGCTATTTCCAGTCGATCTATTTCCGCGAGCCTGGTGGCGTGCTGTTCGAGGTTGCGACGGTGCAGCCCGGATTTGCGATCGACGAAGCGCCGGCGTCGCTCGGGCGCGCTCTGAAGCTGCCGCCCTGGGAGGAACCGCACCGCATCGAGATCGAGCGCGGCCTCGCAGCGGTGAGATACTGATGGGCGCCGTCGCGGCCGCGGACTCGCCATCGCGATGGCTGTTGCAGCGTGATCCGGCTAGAGCGCCGGTGGTCTTCGTCGCTGCCGGCCTGGATGAGGACCCGACGTTCGGCCGGATCCGATGCCCGCATTGCGCCTGGCGGCCGACCCCGTCCAGTCGGTGGGCATGCAACGGTCCGGACGGAGCGGCTCCGGGCTTCCGCGGCTGCGGCGCCGTCTGGAACACCTTTACCACGCGCGGCCTTTGCCCGGGTTGCAATCACCGCTGGCAGTGGACCGCCTGCCTGCGATGCAGCGACTGGGCGTTGCATGAGGAATGGTACGAGCCGCAGGCGGCGGACTGACCACCGGGAGACGACATGAAACACTTTGCGCTGATCTACGATGTCGTCGAGAATTTCGTTGAGCGACGGTTGCCGTTCCGCCCGGCGCATCTTCAGTTGCTGCGAGACGCCGAGGCGCGCGGGTTCTTACGGTTCGCCGGCCCGCTTGGAGATCCGCCTGATGGCGCGCTGCTGGTCTTCCGCGCCGACGAGGCGGCGGACGTCGAGGCGCTCGCGCGCCTCGATCCCTACGTGACCGGGGGGCTGGTGACTGCGTGGCGGGTCCGCCCGTGGAACATCGTCATCGGTGCGGAGACGGCGGCGCGGTGATGGTTGAGCGCGTCTGGTCCGCCCGGGCGAACACCCCCGGCGATGCGGCCGCCTATGCTGCTCACTTTCAACGAGTGGTCGTGCCGGAGCTGAGGGCCGTTCCCGGCTATCTCGGCGCGCGCCTATCGCAGCGCGAGACCGCCGGCGGTGTAGAGATTGTCGTCAATACCACCTGGGAGTCTTTGGACGCGATCCGTGGCTTTGCGGGCGACGATATCGAGCGCGCGGTCGTGCACGGTGAGGCCGCGGCGCTGCTGGCCGGCTACGACCGCGCCGTCCGTCACTTGGAGATCGTCATCGAGGATCGCTGAACACGAAAAGAAGAAACCCCAGAGACCGCCGAGATCGCAAGGAAGCAGGTCTTCGTTGTCGGTGATCTACGAGGCCGGGATCCTGGAGATGGCGTCGCTCAGCGGACCGTCGAGCTCCTCGTAGACCCGATGCAGATACCAGTCGACCAGCTGTGACTTGAAGGCGTCATTCATCGGCGGCCGGTCGCCGGTGATGGTGACCATCAGTTCGTGCAGGCCGGGGAAGATGGCTTCCTTGGCCTGATCGGGATCGAGCCCTTTCGCTTTCGCCGCCTTACCTTCCCTCAGCAGCACCCGGAACACCGCCATGGTCGCATGCAGCAGCGTTTTGTCGTGCAGCGGCGGGCCGTGACCGGTGACGATGGTGGTGGCGTCGAGGGCGTCGACTTTTTCGAGCACGCGGAGCCATTCAGTCGGGTAGCCGCTGAGCGCGAAGGTGATCGGGTTCACGATCAGATCGCCGAGCAGCAGGATCTTTTCGGCTGGCAGGTAGACGAAGGTGTCGCCGGGAGTCACGCCGCGGCCGTAGTTCAGCACCTCGATGTGCCGCTCGCCGAGCTCGATCCCGAGGCGATCGGTGAACGTGACGTTGGGAAACACCAACTGGACATTCTTCTTCTGCGCCAAGAACGCCTTGTCCGCCTCGAGGAGCGGACCGAGATCCGGCCTGTCGACCGCGCGCTTCTCGATGTTCTGGAGGTAGGCCGGCAGCTGCTGCTCGAGGAAAGGCCGGTTGAACTCGAGCGCCGCCCCCATCATCAGCTGACGGTTCTTCTCGTGCGAAACAACGCGGACATCGGGGAAGGCCTGCTGGTAGGTGTGGGTGCCGTACCAGTGATCCCAGTGCCAGTGGGAGCTCACGATCCAGCGCACCGGCTGAACGGTGAGGGCACGGATCTGGGCAAGGACGTCAGCCGCTGCGCCAGGCGTGCCGTTGGTGTCGAACACCAGCACGCCGTCGCGTGAGGTAACTGCGATCGAGTTGCCATCGAGCCCGACGTCGCCGTAGCCGGCGGTCGTGAACAGAAAGATGCCGGGCGCGAGCTCGGCGCGCGTGGCCGCGGGCCGGTCCTGCCCGGCGGAGACCAGCGACGACAGGCACAGCGTGACGGCGATCGCGATCTCTCGTGGTCTTCTCACACAACCTCCTCGAGTCGCTACGATAGGCGCGATTGCCTGTTCGAGTGCGGAACCGGAACCGTCCGAAAATGAAAAAGGCGGGCGCCCTGGGTAGAGGGCGCCCGCCTTTGAATTCAGAATTGGAATTCAGAATTCGGAATTCGCTACTACCACTTGACGTCCACACCGACGCGGATGATGCGACCCTGCAGCACCGTCGAGGGCTGCAGGTAGGTGGCAGCGTTGAACTGCGACGACGCCACGGTGGTGTAGTCGTCCGAGTTCAGCGCATTGAAGACGTCCAGTTTCGGTGTGAACGAGAAATTCTGGACCCTCACGGTCTTGCTGGCGGCGAAATCCACCTGGTTGATCCGCGGCGTGAATTCCGTGCCGGGTGCGATCATGCCGAGGTTGACCGACGCGGCGGTCAGGCCGGGAATCATCAGCGCGCCGGGAGTGCACGCACCCTTGCAGTTGGCCGGGTAGGTCGTGGTGCGCGAGATCAGATAGTTGGAGCCGACGCCGTTGGGGGTGGTGAACCCGGTGCCCGCCGTGAACACGCCGTATTGCACCGGGAGCGTGCCGATCGCCGTGCCGGCGAGGAACTGCAGGGCGGTGCTCACGGTCACGCCGTACCAGGGCAGCGGGATGGTTCCGGCCAGCTTGCCTTGTGTGATCCACGGGATGTTGTTCTTCGAGCCGTCGCAGAACACCGACAGGTTCGGGTCGTTGGCGGCTGCGCTGCAGCTGTTGGCCACCGTCTTCTCGGTCGAAGTCCCGCCAAACACGCGGACGCCGTGCGGCAGCCGCGCGTTGACGTTTATCTCGACGCCGTTGTACGAGCGGGTCAGGTTCGGGTCGTTGCTATCGACGTTGTTGACCGCGGCGACTTTGGCAGCGCTGACGTTGTAGTACGGCACGACGCTGCCGTCGATCGGGCTGGCGACGTTGATCAGCGTGTAGTCCGCGGCGGTGCGGGCGACGTTGTTGCGCTCGATCAGGTTCTTGAAATCGCTGTGGAACCACTCGGCGGTCACTGATGTGCCCGGCACAAGCTCGTGCGAGACGCCGAGGTTGTACATCAGCTGATAGGGACGGCTCAAATTCGGGTCGAAGGTCGAGAGCGCGCGGACGCCGAAGTTGGTCGGCAGGGACGAGAAGTCGATCTCGCATCCGGGCGTCTTGTAGACGCAGCCCCGCGAACCCTGCGCGATGTCGTCGCCGTTGAGATCGCTCCAGGCCAGGTTCTGCGTGATCAGCGCGGTCGGGTTGTAGATTTGCGCGAAACCGGTGGTCGCGCCGGTCATGTACTTGTTGAATCCGCCGCGAATGGCCGTCTTACCGTTACCGAACAGGTCATAGACCACCGAGGTCCGCGGCGAGACGTCCTTCCAGGTGGGAAGGTAGATGTCGCCGTAGGCGACCGAGTTTTCGAAGCGCCCGGTCTGCGCCGGCTCGCCGATCACGTGCTGCTTCAGGTAGTCGTAGCGCACGCCGAGATTGATCGTGACCCGGTTCAGACGCCAGGCGTCCTGAGCGTAGATGCCGAGGTTGGCGTCGAGATACTCGCCCGTCTGCAGCGGCGTGTTGAGCACGGTCACCTGCAGCGGCACGCCGGCGTTGAAGACCTCGTACAGGTCGGCGTTGGCGGTGTTCCACCGGTAGTACGGGCCAAACTGATCGACGAAGCCGACTTTCAGGTTGTGCGACCCGGTTACGTAGGAGACGGCCACCGACGCGTTGTACTTATCCGGGTAGTTCCCTAGCTGAGCGCTCGACGCGTTCCACAGCAGGCTGGTGCTGTTGTCGCTCTTGCGCGCGCCCGCGTACCAGCCGGGCGTCAGCCGCGGCTGATCGATCCCCGGCTGGTAGACGTTGTCGTAGCGCTCGCGGTTGAACGAGAAGCCGGCTTCGAGCAACAGCTTCGACGAGACGGTCGACGTCCACTTGCCCGATCCGGTCGCGAAGGTCGGCGTGTGCCAGACCACCGACGCGGTGTTGGTATCGGTGAGGTTGCCCATCGCGTGACCGCGCAGACGCAGCGCCCGATCCATGTAGGCCGCAAACTTGTTGCGCGGCGAGATC
>DATASG010000070.1:0-23152 GCA_036269295.1 Vicinamibacterales bacterium
GTCTACTTGAACTGCGGGTCCGCGGTCGTGCTCCCGGAGGTGTTTCTCAAGGCGGTCGCCCTGGCGCGCAACCGCGGCCTCGCTCTCGGTACCCTGACCACGGTCAACCTGGACTTCATCCGTTCGTATCGTCCACAGACCAACGTCGTCGCGCGTCCAACGGCGGGGACGGGCCGCGGCTACTCTCTCGTAGGCCACCACGAAATCATGATCCCGCTGCTGGCGGCGGCGCTCGTTGAGCGGGACGCGGCGAAGTAATACAATCGGAAGTTCTGGCCGGAGTAGCTCAGTTGGTTAAGAGCACGCGTCTCATAAGCGCGGGGTCGGCGGTTCGAGTCCGCCCTCCGGCACTTCTCTCTTAGGCAGGACGGGCAGGACGGGCAGGAAAGGCCGGACGGGCGGGAAAGGCAGGACGGGCAGCCAGATGCTTGTCATCGAACGCGTTCGCCGCTTCGTCCGCCGGCACGCTCTGATCGGTCCCGATACCCGCGTCGTTGCGGCGGTGTCGGGCGGGTCGGACTCGGTCGCGCTCGTTCATCTTCTGCGCGAACTCGCTGACGCCGGGGAACTGCTCCTCACGGGCGTCGTGCACTTCAATCACCAACTCCGGCCATCGGCGGACGCCGACGAGCGCTTCACCGCCGGCGTCGCGGCTTCCTTGAGGCTTCCGTTCACGTCGGATCGGGAAGACATCTCGGCGCGAGCGATTCGCGAACACCGGTCGGTCGAGGACGCGGCGCGCGCCGCCCGCCACGCGTTCTTTGGACGCGCCCGCGCCGCCTTTGGCGCCGATACGGTCGCGCTCGGGCATACCCGCGACGACCAGGCTGAGACCGTGCTGCTGCGCCTGATCCGGGGCGCCGGACCTCGCGGCCTGGCCGGCATGCATCCAAGGAATGGTCAGATCATCCGGCCGCTGCTCGAGTGCCGGCGCGATGATCTTCGCGCGTGGCTGTCAGAGCGGGAGCTGTCTTTCGTCGAGGACGAGACCAACCGGGATGTCAGCATCCCGCGCAACCGCGTCCGCGCCGAACTGCTGCCGCTGCTCGCGACGCGGTTCAGCCCCGGCATCGTCGACGTGCTGGCCGATCAGGCCGAGCTGTCGCGCGAGGCGTCGGAGTGGATGGACGCGATGGCAGATGCGCTCGCGGCGCGGATCGTGCGGCGCGCGGCGCTGGCCGACGGCGCGAAGCGGTACGAAATCGACGCCACCGCTTTGATTGCGGCGCCGCCGGCCCTGCGGCGGCGCCTGGTCTGGCGGGTGATGAGCGAGGTTGCCGGGCGCCGGCCGATTGCGTTTGGCCATGTGGCGGCGGCGCTCCGTCTAATCGAACAACGCGCCGACAACCGCGCCGACTTTCCCGGCCAACGGCTGGAACGCATCGGCCCCACGGTCGTCTTAACGGGTAGGGTCGACGGCGCGCAGGGACGGCGGACGCCGGATGAGGTCTCGAACCTTTTCCGCTTTCCGCTGTCTATCCCAGGAGAGGTGGCGTTGCCCGGTGCGGGCTGGGTGGTCTCGGCCGAACCCTTCGGGGGTGCAATGCTGAGCAGCGCCCCGACGAATGACACGGCGTTCGTGCGATCCGACCTCTGCAGGGGCAGTCTGGCAGTGCGAAATCGACGGCCCGGCGACCGGTTTCGTCCGGTCGGGCTCGGCGGGCAAAAGAAGCTGCAGGACTATTTCGTGGACAGGAAAGTCCGGCGAAAGCAGCGGGACACGGTGCCGCTGGTCGTCGACGAAACCGATCGGATTGTGTGGGTCGCGGGCTTTGGAATCGATGAGGCGTTTCGGGTAACCGACCCCGCGCAAGCCGTGATAATCTTGAAACTTAAGGCTTTGGGAGGCTCTACTTGAACTCGACGTTGAAGAGTCTATTGTTCTGGATGGCATTGGTCGTCCTCGGCGTATTGATCTGGAATTTTTCGACCAAGCTCCAGCATGCCGAGAAGACCGTGACATTCAGCGAGTTCATGCAGCAGGCTGACCAGGGTCAGATTGCGCGCGTGGTGATCACCGGCCAGGAAATCAACGGCACCTCCAAGGCCAACGACCATTTCCAGACCTACGCGCCGTCGCAGTTCGACGGCCTGGTCAACAAGCTGATCGAGAAGGGCGTCCAGGTCACGGCGAAGGAGCCGACCGTCAGCCCGTGGGCGACGATCCTCTACTCGTGGGGCCCGTTTCTGCTGATCATCGGCTTCTGGGTCTTCTTCATGCGGCAGATGCAGAGCGGCGGCAACAAGGCGCTGTCGTTCGGCAAGAGCAAGGCAAAGTTGTCGTCGAGCTCGCAGAAGAAGGTCACGTTCAAGGACGTTGCCGGCGTTGACGAAGCGAAAGAGGAGCTCCAGGAAATCATCGAATTCCTGAAGGAGCCGCAGAAATTCCAGAAGCTTGGCGGCCGCATTCCGAAAGGTGTGCTGCTGATGGGCTCTCCCGGCACCGGCAAGACGCTGCTCGCTCGCGCGGTCGCGGGCGAGGCAAACGTCCCGTTCTTCTCGATCAGCGGATCCGATTTCGTCGAGATGTTCGTCGGTGTCGGCGCCTCGCGCGTCCGCGATCTATTCGAGCAGGGCAAGAAGAACGCACCCTGCATCGTCTTCATCGACGAAATCGACGCGGTCGGCCGTCATCGCGGCGCCGGCCTCGGCGGCGGCCACGACGAGCGCGAGCAGACCCTCAACCAGTTGCTGGTCGAGATGGACGGCTTCGAGTCGAACGAGGGTGTGATTCTGGTCGCGGCGACCAACCGTCCCGACGTGCTCGACCCGGCGTTGCTCCGCCCCGGCCGCTTCGATCGCCGCATCGTGGTCAACCGCCCGGACGTAAAGGGGCGCGAAGGCATCCTGTCGGTCCACACCCGCAAGATTCCGATGGCCGACGACGTGGAGATTGCGGTGCTGGCGCGCGGCTCGGCCGGCTTCTCGGGCGCCGATCTCGCGAACCTGGTGAACGAAGCGGCGCTGAACGCGGCGCGCTACAACCAGAAAGTCGTGCGCATGCACGACTTCGAGTTCGCCAAGGACAAGGTTCTGATGGGATCCGAGCGGCGCTCGATGATCATCACGGACGCCGAGAAGCGGGTGACGGCGATTCACGAGGCCGGGCACGCGCTGCTGACCGTGCTGCTGCCGCACGCGGATCCTATCCACAAGGTGACGATCATCCCGCGAGGCATGGCGTTGGGTCTTACCCAGCAGCTGCCGGCGGAAGAAAAGCACAACTACTCGCGCGACTACCTGAACGATCAGATCGCGATCCTGCTCGGCGGCCGCATCGCCGAAGAGATCACGATGGACAGCCTCACGACCGGCGCCGGCAACGACCTCGAGCGCGCCACCGAGCTGTCGCGCAAGATGGTCTGCGAATGGGGGATGAGCGACGCGATGGGCCCGCTCACCTTCGGCAAGAAGGAAGAGCAGATCTTCCTGGGCCGCGAGATTGCGCAGCACCAGGACTACAGCGAGGATACGGCGCTCAAAATCGACCAGGAAGTGAAGCGCTTCATTACCGACAACTACCAGCGCGCGCATCACCTGCTCTACGGTGCCAAGGACAAGCTGCTGCAGATGGCCGAGGCGCTGCTCGCGCGCGAGGTCCTCGACGCCGATCAGGTCAAGCGACTCGCCGCCGGCCTGCCGCTCGACGATCCGAAGCCGGTCGCGGCGCGGACCGCGGTTGAAGAAGACGAGCCGCGGGCGCGTCCGAAAGAACGGACGCCGATCGTGCCGGCGCTGAACAAACCGCTGCCACAGGAGTAGAACAGTCGGCGGTCTCAGTCGTCAGTCTCAGTCGCGATAGACTGACGATTGCAGCTGAGACTGCCGACTGATGCCATCGTTCGCCCCACGACCAGTCTTTGCCGTCCCGATCGCTCACGGCGGCGTCCTTCACCTCGGCGAACGCACCCTGGTGATGGGCATCCTGAACGTCTCCCCCGACTCCTTCGCGAACACGGCGCCGCTTCACGCTCCGGCGGATGCGGTCGCCGCCGCGCTTCGCATGGAGGCCGACGGCGCTGATCTGATCGACATCGGCGGCGAGTCCACGCGGCCCGGGGCCGATGCGATCTCCGTCGATGAAGAGCTGTCGCGTGTTATGCCGGTTCTGGTCGCCCTCGGTGGCCGCCTGCGGGTGCCGATCTCCATCGACACCTACAAGGCGGAGGTGGCTCGCGAGGCAGTGGCGACGGGCGCCGCGCTGGTCAACGACGTCAGCGGCCTGGGGCGCGATGCTCAAATGGGCCGGGTGGTCGCCGAGACCGGGGCGGGGTTGATCCTGATGCACGCGCGCGGGTCGTCGAAGACGATGTACGCCGAGGCCAGGTACGAGGACGTCGTGCTCGAAGTTGTCGACGAGCTGCGGGCCAGCATCAGGACAGCGATGGCCGCCGGCGTGCTTCTGGAGCGCGTCATCGTCGATCCCGGCGTGGGGTTTGCTAAACGGCCGTCGCACAGCTATGTTGTGCTGGCCCGACTGCCGGAGCTCGCGGCGGCACTCGGCCGTCCCGTGCTGGTCGGGCCTTCGCGCAAGTCGTTCCTGCTGGCGGCGGTCGGCGGCCGTCCGGCGCAGGAGCGAGACTGGGGCACCGCCGCGGCGATCGCGGCAGCGGTCCTCGCCGGCGCGAACATCGTCCGCGTCCATGCCGTGGCGGAAATGGTGCAGGTAGTCAGAGTGACAGAAGAGATCCGTCGAGCAGGGCTGGAGGCCCAGAGTTGAGGGACTGGCTCACCGCATTCCTTCGCCGTCCGCCCATCGGCTGGTGGGATCTTGCCGACATCCTGGTGGTGTCGATCCTGATCTACGAGGTCCTCAAACTGATCCGAGGTACGCGCGCGGCGCAGATGGCGCTGGGCGGCTGCGTGCTGGTCGGGCTGTTCTACGGGTCGCGGTGGGGTCACCTCGAGACGGTGAACTGGCTGGTCCGCAACATGATTGGCTACCTGGTGTTCGCGGCGATCGTGCTGTTCCAGTCCGACATTCGACGCGCGCTCGCGCACTTCGGCCGGGCGCCGTTCTTCCGCTACCTTGCGAAGGGGCAATCGGCGGAGGATTCGGTCGAGGAGCTGGTTGTCGCCGCGAGCATGCTGTCGTCGCAGCGCGTCGGCGCGATCATCGCCATCGAACGCCAGATCGGGCTGCGCAACTACATCGAGGGTGGCATCCGGCTCGACGCGATCCTGACCTACGATCTGCTGCAGAGCATCTTCCTGCCGAGCTCCCCCCTGCACGACGGCGCGGTCATCGTGCAGGACGATCGCGTCGCGGCCGCTGCCTGCTCCCTGCCTCTGACCGTCAACCCGAAACTGAGCAAGGACCTGGGATCGCGCCATCGCGCGGCGATCGGCTTGACCGAGGAAAACGACTCGATCGCCATCGTCGTCTCCGAGGAGACCGGCATCGTGTCGATCGTGGTTGACGGCCAAATCGAGCGCGGGCTGGACACCGATCAGCTGCGGGCGCAGCTGCGGGCGCTGGTCCTGCAACGGCGGGAAAAGTCGCCGAAGCGCGAGGTTCAGTACACGTGACACCTTCGAGGCGGGTCATGACGTGGCTGTTCGGCAACCTCTGGCTGAAGCTGCTGTCGATCGGCCTCGCGCTCATGCTGTGGATGGTGGTGTCCGGCGAGGAGACCGTCGAGCGCGGGCTGCGCGTGCCGCTGGAGCTGACGCAGGTTCCCGCCGGGCTCGAGCTGCTCGGCGACGTTCCGGCGACAGTGGACGTCCGTGTCCGTGGCGCGTCCGGCACGCTCAGCCGTGTGGCCGCCGGAGAGGTGGTCGCGGTACTCGATCTGCACACCGCGCAGTCGGGCCGCCGCCTGTTTCCGTTGACGCCCGAGCAGGTGAGAGTGCCCTTCGGCGTGGAGATCGTGCAGGTTCAGCCGTCGGCGGTGACGATGGCGTTCGAGCTGTCGGCGTCCCGGGAGGTGCCGATTGTTCCCGCAGTTGACGGCCGTCCGGCGCCCGGGTTCGTGATCGGTCCGCTGACGGCGGAGCCGAGGCTGGTGGAAATCATCGGGCCCGACAGCGCGGTCAAGCGCGCGACGGAAGTCGTCACCGAGCCAGTGTCGGTGGCGGGCGCGACGACGCAAGTGAAGCAGTCGGTCCTCCTGGGCCTGCTGGATCCAGCGCTGCGTTTGAAGACCGCTCGCTCCGCTCTAGTCACGGTACAGATCCTGCCGGCGCCGCTCGAGCGCACGCTGCGCAACCAGCCCGTGCACCTGCGCAACCTCGGGCCCAACCTGCAGGCGGAAGCGGTGCCGCCGGCGGTCGATCTCACCGTACGCGGCAATCGCGACACGCTCGGCCGCGTGGCGGCCGACGACCTCACCGCGTTCATCGACCTCGCGGGGCTCGGTCCCGGCCAATACTCCTTGACGGTCCACGCCGACTCGTCGCGCGATGCCGGCGTGACGCGGGTCACGCCGGACGCAGTCCAGGTACGGGTGACCAGTGGCAAACAGTAGGTTGTTCGGCACGGACGGCATTCGCGGTCTGGCGGGAAAGCCACCGCTCGATCCGCCGGCGGTCCGTCGCCTTGGCGCCGCGTTGGTGCGGGCGCTGCCGCACGGCACGGCGTCGCCGCAGTTTCTCGTCGGCCGCGATACGCGGGAATCGGGCGGGTGGATCGAGGCAGAGCTGGCGCACGGCGCCTGCGGCGAAGGCGCGGTGGTGACCAGCGCCGGCGTGGTGCCGACGCCGGCGATCGCCTTCCTCACGCGCACCGGCAGCTACGATGCCGGCGTCGTCATCTCGGCCTCGCACAACCCGTACGAAGATAACGGCATCAAGGTCTTCTCGGGCAAGGGGGAGAAGTTTACCGAGGCAGTGGAGCGCGAGGTCGAAGCGATCATGGCCGATCGCTCGTGGACGGCGCGCCCGGGTGAGCCGGGTCCAGTGCCTCGCGCCGATCTGGTGGACGCCTACCTCGATCACCTTTGCGCGGTCTTTCCCGAGGCCTCGAAGGTCGCGCCGTTTCCGATCGTGCTCGACTGCGCCAACGGCGCCACGACGACGGTTTCCCCGGAGCTGTTCAACCGCCTTGGCTTCGAGACGATCGTGATTGGCAACCGGCCGGACGGCCGCAACATCAACCTCGGCTGCGGATCGACGCACCCTGAACGGCTCGCCGAAACGGTCGTCGCGCGTGGCTGCTCGATGGGGATTGCGTTCGACGGCGACGGCGATCGCGCGATCTTCGTCGATCATCGCGGCCACGTCGTCGACGGCGATGCGGTGCTGCTGATGTGCGGTCACCAGCTCCAGCGCGAGGGCCGGTTGCGCGGCGGAGCGATCGTGGCGACGGTGATGAGCAACATCGGCCTGGAGCTCGCGCTCAAGCCTCTCGGCATCGAGTTGGTGCGGACTGCGGTCGGCGACAAACACGTGATGGAGGAAATGCTGAAGCGCGGCCTGTCGCTGGGGGGCGAACAGTCCGGTCACATCATCTTCTCGGACTATCTGTTCACGGGCGACGGACTCTGTACGGCGCTGAACGTGCTGCGGACGGTCGTGCTGACCGGACGAACGCTCGCCGATCTCGCGGCCGATCTGACGAGCTATCCCCAGGTGCTGCTCAACGTGCGGGTGCGCGAGAAAGTGGAGCTCGACACGGTGCCGGCTGTCGCCAACGCGATTGCGCGCGTCGAGGCGCGCGTCGCCGGTCAGGGGCGCCTGCTGGTGCGTTACTCCGGCACTGAGCCGCTGCTGCGGGTCATGCTCGAAGGGCAGCAACAGGACGAGATCCGCGGTTGGGCGCAGGAGATCGTCGACGTGGTCAAGGAGCATCTCGGATAGGGGCCGGGGGGCTGAAGCTGCCCCCACCTAGGCGTATGGTCAAGCTGTCGGTGAACGTGAACAAGATCGCCACGCTGCGCAACTCGCGCGGCGGGAGCCAGCCGAATCTGCTCGAAGCGGTCGAGGTGTGCGTGGCTGCCGGCGCACCGGGCATCACGGTGCACCCGCGCGCCGACCGCCGCCACATCACGCCGGACGACGTGCGCCAGATTGCACGCGGGTTGAAGGGCCGCGCCGCGCCGATCGAGTTCAACGTCGAGGGCGACCCGCGACCGGAGCTGCTCGATCTGGTCGAAGACGTTCGCCCGGATCAATGCACGCTGGTGCCGGTCTCGCCGGGCGAGGTGACGAGCCAGGCAGGCTGGCGGCCCGAGTCCGAGACCGGGCGGAGCCTGCCCGAGGCGATCAGGCGGTTGCACGCGGCCGGCGTTCGCGTCAGCCTGTTCGTCGACGCCGCACCCGATCCGATCCGCTGGGCGGCGTCGATCGGCGCCGATCGCGTCGAGCTTTACACGGAGCCGTTCGCGCGTGCCTACGAAGGCGGCGTCGACGCCGGCCGTCGATCGTTCGCCTCGTATGCTGAGGCCTCTGAGCTCGCGCACCGCCTGGGACTCGGCGTCAACGCGGGCCACGATCTGGATCTCGACAACCTGGTCCTGTTCCGCGACCTCCCGCATCTGGCCGAGGTGTCGATCGGCCACGCGATTGTGTCGCGCGCACTCTATGTCGGCCTCGCCACGGTCGTCCGCGAGTACCTGCAGGCGCTCGGCCCCGTTTGATATGATCAGCCTTCTGCTCTCAGCTGACGGCTCTCAGCTCTCAGTCCGTCCGCGATCCGATCTGCCGAGAGCTGGATGCCGACGGCGGAAAGCACCTGTATTCGATGAAAAGTGACGCCATCGCTTTCGGAATCGCCGGGGTCCTGTTCGGCCTCATTGCCGGCTGGATCATCGGATCGCAGCAGGCGGTCGCGCGTCCGCCGGCGGCGGCGGCGCCGGTCGCGCAGCAGGCACCCGCGTCGAGCAGCGGTTCCTCGTCTCGCGCCGCGGTGCTCGACGAGACGCAGGTCAACGCGCTCAAGACCGTGGCCGAGAAGGAAGCCTCGAACGCGACGCCACGCGTGCAGCTCGGCAATCTCTATTTCGACGCGGAGAAGTACGACGAGGCGATCAAGTGGTATGGCGACGCCTTGAAGCTGGCGCCCAAGGACGTCAACGTCAGCACCGATCTCGGGGTCTCGTACTATTACTCGAACCAGCCCGACAAGGCGCTGGCGCAGTTCGACCAGTCGCTCAAGCTCGATCCCAAACACGCAAAGACGCTGCTCAACGTCGGCATCGTGAAGGCGTTCGGCAAGCAGGACCTCGAAGGCGCCGAGGCGGCGTGGAAGCAGGTCGTGGCGATCGCGCCGGACGGTCCCGAAGGGCAGGCGGCGAAGCGCGCGATCGACAGCTTGACCTCGGCGCACGCCGGCGTCTCCAAGAAACCCGGTGCGTGATGCTGCGCCTTGCCCTCTTCATCGTGCTGGGCATCATCGTGGCGCGGGCGTTCTGGCGCCTGGTTGACGGCATTGTCGAGGGTGTGAACGGCCGGCCGAAAGGCGGCCGCGGCCAGGTGCCGTCGCGCGGCGTGCAGATGGTGCGCGATCCAGTCTGCGGCACGTTCATCCTGCCCGACCACGCGCTCACGATTGTCGACGGCCGCTCCCGCGTCTTCTTCTGCTCCGGCGCCTGCCGCGACAAGTACCGCCCCTCGAGAGGCTCCGGGCGGCCTCAGGCTTCCGAAGGGCGCGCCAACTCCGCATGAGCCACGAATCCTCGCTCCGCGCCGACATTGTCGAAGTCGGCCGCCGCATGTACGCACGCGGCTACACGGCGTCGAACGACGGCAACATCAGCGTCAGGCTGGAGGGCAGCCGCCTGTTGATGACCCCCAAGAGCGTCTGCAAGGGGTTCATGACGCCCGACATGATGTGCATCACCGACCTCGAGGGGAACAAGCTGCAGGGCGATCGCGACCCCTCGTCCGAGACGCTGATGCACCTGGAGGTCTACCGGCAACGGCCCGACGTCCAGGCGGTGGTGCACGCCCACCCGCCGACCGCAACCGGATTTGCGGTTGCCGGCATCCCCCTCGATCGCGCCGTGCTCGCGGAAGTGTTGACGACACTCGGCAGCATCCCGATTGCGGAGTACGCGACCCCCTCGACCAGGGAACTGCCCGAGGCGGTGCGGAAATACATCAAGGCGCACGACGGGATGCTGCTGGCCAACCACGGCGCGCTGACCGTGGGCGGCGATCTCTTCGGCGCGTACTACAAGATGGAGACGATCGAGCACTTCGCCAAGATCAGCCTGGTGGCGCGGATCCTGGGCCGCGAAAACCTGCTGTCGCGTGAAGAGGTGACCCGGCTCCAGGACCTGCGGGGGGCGTACGGCATCACGGCGCCGGCGCCTATCTGCGCGGAGACCGCTGAGGACGAATCGTGCCAGGTGGTGCAGGCGCCCGCCGGAGCGGGCAGACGCCTGGTACCCGATCTCGTGCGGCGAGCCGCCGAGACCGGCTCGCCCGAGGGAGAAATTCGGCTAACATACCGGGAACTGTCTGCCCTGATCGAGGAAGCCATCAGGAGTCTGCGATAGAAAGCGGGAAATGCTGATTGCCAAATGCTGATTGCCAATTTGCATTCAGCCATTTGCAACTAGCATTTCTGTGAGGAGCCGGTAATGGGTGAAGCGTTAGGCATGATCGAAACCAAGGGTCTGGTCGCCATGATCGAGGCGGCCGACGCGATGGTCAAGGCGGCGAAGGTCACGCTCGTCGGGTGGGAGAAGATTGGCGCCGGCTACGTGACCGCGATCGTGCGCGGCGACGTCGCCGCCGTCAAGGCGGCGACCGACGCAGGCGCCGCCGCGGCGCGCCGCGTCGGCGAGCTCGTGTCGGTGCACGTGATTCCGCGACCCCACGTGAGCCTCGAAGACGCGCTGCCGATCGGCAAGACGACTTCATCCAAGGCGTAGGGACCACCGTTGAACCATGCTGCTGGCCAAAATCGTCGGGACCGTCGTCGCCACCCGTAAGGATCCGCGTCTCGTCAGCAGCAAGTTACTGGTTGTCCGCCCGATCGATCCGAAAGGAAAGGCGGACGGCAACCACCTGGTCGCGATCGACACGGTGGACGCCGGCGTCGGCGAGACCGTGCTGATCGTCAGCGGCAGCTCAGCCCGCATGGCCGCCGGTTTGAAGGACTGCCCGGTCGACGCGGCCATCGTCGGCATCGTCGACGTCGTCGACATCAATGAGTAATGCAGATTTGGTAATCGGGACATCTGGTAATCCGGTCATTGATTGCGCGATCGCTCAAGTGATCAATTCCCTTCCCCGATTACTCGATTACCCGATTACCCAATGCAGCTAGCGAGAGTGATCGGCGACGTCGTGATGAGCGTGAAAGACGAGAAGCTCGCCGGCATCAAGCTGCTGTTGCTGCAGCCGCTCACCACCGATCGCCAGCCGGCGGGCCGTCCGCTGGTCGCTGTTGACTCGGTTGGCGCGGGCGTCGGCGAGGAAGTGTTCTTCGTCCGCGGCAAAGAGTCGAGCTTCCCGTTTTTTCCCGCAGAGCCGCCGGTTGACGCCGGCATCGTGGGCATCGTCGACCACTGGGATGTTGGGTAGAGAGATTAGGAATTAAGAATTAGGAATTTGGAATTTGGAATTACGAGCCAGGAGCCAGGAGCCAGGAGCCAGAAACGAGGAGTCAGGAGCCAGGAACGAGGAAACAGGAACCAGGAACAAGGAATTCAGAACTCAGAATGCAGATCGCCAGGGTAGTTGGAACAGTAGTGTCGACTCGGAAGAACAGGAAGTTCGACGGCGCCAAGCTCATGCTGGTGCAGCCGCTGAACCTCGACGACTCACCGCGCGGCCATGTGCTGCTCGCGATCGACGGCGTCGGCGCCGGCGTCGACGAGAAGGTGCTGGTCGTGCTCGAAGGGCGCGCGGCGGGTGAGGCGCTCGGCGCCAGGGGCGCCCCGGTGGACGCCGCCATCATCGGCATCGTCGACACGGTTTCGATCGCAGAAGACTGATGACCGACCAAGAGCTGCGGACGATGATTCGCGATTCGATCGCCCGCCAGTCAGGCGTGCCGCGCGCGCCGGATCCGGTCGCGGCCTTCGCGGCGCACGTCAGCCATCTGCGGTTGCCGCTCGTCAGCGGCGGCGAGGACGATGGCGCCTGTATCATCGAGCCGTCGGTGCGGTGCACTCATTGCGGCTACTGTCAGTCATTCGGTCACTAACCGGGCAGGAAGGGCTGGACAGCCCGGACGGGCTGGATGGGGGGACCGGCCCATACATATGCCCAGCATCCTGATTACTCGCAGGCTCCCGTCATCGGTGATCGCGAAGCTGAGCGCCGCCGCCGACGTTGAGGTCTACACCGGAGAGGCGGCGATTCCGGCCGAGGAGCTGCGCGCGCGCATGGCCGGCAAGGACGCGCTGGTCAGCCTGCTCACCGACGCCGTCGACCGCACCATCATTGACGCGGCGCCGACGCTCAAGGCGATCGCCAATGTCGCCGTCGGTTACAACAACATCGACGTGCGGTACGCGAGAGCGCGCGGCATCGTCGTCACCAACACGCCGGACGTCCTCACCGAGTCGGTGGCCGACTTCACCTGGGCGATGATCCTCGCGATCACGCGGCGTCTGTCCGAGGGCGAGCGACTCCTGCGCCGGGGCGAGTGGAAGGGGTGGGCGCTCGATCTGCTGCTGGGGATGGAGCTGCGGGGCAAGCAGCTGGGGCTCGTCGGTCTGGGCCGCATCGGGCGCGCGGTCGCGGCGCGCGCGGGCGCGTTCGGCATGCGCGTCGCCTACACCTCGCGCACCGACGCGGCCGGCGCGGGCGAGGCGATGCAGCTCGATCGCCTGTTGCTGACCTCGGATGTGGTGTCGCTGCACGTGCCGCTGACTCCTGAAACCACGCACCTGATCGACAAGCGCGCGCTGACGCGGATGAAGCGGTCCGCGTATTTGATCAACACGGCGCGCGGTCCGGTCGTGGACGAGGCGGCGCTGGCGTGGGCGCTGCAGCACCATCTGCTGGCCGGCGCGGCCCTCGACGTCTACGAACACGAGCCGGCGGTCCATCCTGACCTGCTGTCGCTTGAGAACGTGCTGCTGGTGCCGCACCTGGGCAGCGGCACGACCGAAACGCGGACGGCGATGGCCGACCTCGCCGCCGACAACGTGCTCGCAGTGCTAGGCGGACGTCCGCCGCTGACTCCGGTGCCGTGACGGGATCGCCAAAGCCTTCGCCACGAACCGTCGCCACGGTCATGCGAGCGCTCGGGCGGGCGATCGGCCACCTCGAGGTGCCCGCGGTCGAGAAGATCGCGCAGAGCAGCCGGGAGGATCCATTCGAAGTGTTGATCGCCACGATGCTGTCGGCGCAGACCCGCGACGCGGTCACCGCCGCCGCCTCGGCGCGGCTGTTCGCGGTCGCGCGGACGCCGCAGGCAGTGGCGAAGCTGACCGAGAAGCAGATCATCACGCGCATCTTCCCGGTGAGTTTTTACCGCAACAAGGCCGCGCACCTGAAGGCGACCTGCAGGATGCTGGTGGAGCAGTTCGATGGCCGCGTACCGGCGACGATGGAAGAACTGCTGTCGCTGCCCGGGGTGGGGCGAAAGACGGCGAACCTTGTCCTCATCCTGTCGTTTCGGAGCCGGACAAACATCTGCGTCGACACGCACGTGCATCGGATTTCGAACCGCCTCGGGTGGGTGAAGACCCGGTCGCCGGAGGAGACCGAGCAGGCGTTATACAGCAACACCAGCAAGCGGTGGTGGGCCTACCTCAACCTATATCTCGTGACCTGGGGCCAGAACGTGTGCCGTCCCGTCTACCCGCGCTGCCCGATCTGTGTCGTCCGCTCGCA
Source organism: Vicinamibacterales bacterium (assembly GCA_036269295.1). Classification (GTDB taxonomy): domain Bacteria; phylum Acidobacteriota; class Vicinamibacteria; order Vicinamibacterales; family CAVVIG01; genus CAVQFC01. The sequence goes on from DATASG010000070.1 coordinate 13,738, forward strand.
CTGTCCTCGGATCGGCGTCACCCAGGTGTCGGCGCGATGACACGAAAAGAAGAAACCGCGAAGAGCGCGGAGATCGCAACGAAAGTACTTCTCTGCGTGCTTTGCGTCCTCTGCGGTTTCTTCCGGTCGTCGTCGGCCACTGCGCAACCGGCGGGGCCGGTGATCGTCGTCGAGACGGTGAAGGGGACGTTCGAGCTCGAGACCTATCCGGCGGACGCGCCCAAGACCGTCGCGCACATCGTCGATCTGGTGAAGCGCGGCTTCTACGACGGACAGCGGATTCACCGGGCGCTTCCGGGGTTTCTGGTGCAGTGGGGCGATCCTCGATCGCGCGATCTGTCGCGCGAGGCCGACTGGGGCCGCGGAGCTGACGCCTCGAATGGGCATCCGGTCGGCGTCTCCGAGCTACAGCGGAAGCACCTGCACACGCGCGGCGCGGTGGCGATGGCGCACCAGGGCAACCCGGCGCTCGCCGACAGCCAGATCTACGTGACGCTGGAGGCCCGTCCGGATCTCGACAACCGCTACACTGTCTTCGGCCACATCACAGCGGGAGACGACGTGCCGGCACAGCTGGAGCGCGGCGACCTGATCCGGAGGATCTACCTGAAGGAATGACCTCGGGGTAGCGGGCGAGAAACTCGGGCGAGTACTCCCCGTCGATCGGCTCGCCGAGCTGCTGCTTGATCATGGCGGCGTTGGCGACCGACTTCGCCGAGAAATGATTATTGGTGTAGAGATAGAGCTTCTTCACGAGCTGCCTGGCCGCAGCCGCCGTTTCGGTGAATTCCTTCAGCTCGCCTGCCGAATAGAGGTAGTTGTAGCGGTCCTCCGATTGGTCGTGGCGCCACCACTGCTCCGCGTTTCGCCCGTGCAGCCGCATGTAATAGAAGCCTTTCACGTTGGGCAGGTAGTTCTGGCGGATGGAGAAGCGGAACTTCGGCTCGTCGATCTGGACCCAGGCGGCGCCGAAGGCATTCAACAGCGTGAGGGTCTCGGCGATCTGGTCGCTCCAGGACTGGTGGCGGAGCTCGACGGCGATCGGGTATTCCGAGAAGGCGCGGAGCAGGCGGGCGAGATAGTCGCGTGTCGCTGGGCTCTCCTTGAAGCTGGCGGGAAACTGCGCCAGCAGCGCGCCGAGCCGCCCGCTCGACGCCAGCGGATCGATGCCGCGGCGGAAGGCGTCGATGTCGGCGTCGTTGGGTCGCGCCAGCGCATCGAGCGGCGCCGGCCCGGCTGCGGCTTCACCCGGCAGCCGGCCCGCCAGCCGCTGCTTGAACATCCGCGGGTGGGTGAATTTCTGATAGAGCTTGACCGAGAACTCGAATTGCGGCGGCGTGCGCGCCGCCCATGCGCGCGAGACGGCCTCGCGCGGCTGGCCGTAGAAGGTCGAGTTCACCTCGACGGTGTCGAAGTGTTCGGCGTAGAACGCGAGCTCGTCGAATCCTTTCGGGCGCGGACGCGGATAAAAGATGCCGTTCCAGGTGCCGTCGCCTGACGGATAGTTCCAGCCCGAGGTGCCGATGCGCAGGTCAGAGTGTGGCGTATTGCTCCCGGTCGAAGCCGAAGATCACCTTCGATCCTTTGATCACAATCGGGCGCCGGATCAAGTTCGGGTTCTCGAGCATCAGCGCGATCGCCTCCTTCTTGGATGTCGGCAGCCGCCGTTGTTTGAACACCGGGCTGCGGGTGCTGACGAAATCGAGGAAGCGCTCCGAGTCGACGTGCTTCTCGAGGAACTCCCGACTGGGCGGTGCCTTGTTGATGTCGATCTGGTTCACCGCGACGCCTGCCGTATCCAGAAAACTTCTGGCATTCTTGCAGGTCGTTCAGGTGGGTTTGGTGTAGAACGTCGGTATCGCCATAGAGATAAGATAATAGCGATTGCACTCTGAAAATGCATCCGTACCATGTTGACCATCAACGAGATCTTCCACTCGATTCAGGGCGAATCCTCCCGCGCCGGTCAGCTGTGCGTGTTCGTCAGGCTCACCGCCTGCGATCTTCGCTGCTCGTGGTGCGACACGCCCTACGCCTTTCACGAAGGGCACAAGATGTCGGTGGACGAGGTGGTGGCGGCGGTCGAGACCTACGGATCGCCGCTGGTCGAGATCACCGGCGGCGAGCCGCTGCTGCAGGACGACGTGTATCCGCTGATGGACCGGCTGCTCGCGGGCGGGCGCACGGTGATGCTCGAGACCGGCGGCCACCGGCCGACGTCGCGCGTCCCTGCGGCAGTGCTCAAGATCGTCGACATCAAGTGTCCCGCGAGCGGTGAGGCGGCGAGCAACGATTGGAGCAACCTCGGTCGGCTCGAACCGCACGACGAGGTGAAGTTCGTGATCCAGGATCGCGCCGACTACGAGTTTGCGCGCGAGGTGATCGCCCGGCACGACCTGCCGTCACGTGCCGCCGCGGTGCTGCTGTCGCCGGTACACGGCGTGCTCGACCCAAAGACCCTCTCTGAATGGATGCTCGCCGACTGTCTTCCGGCGCGGCTGCAGCTGCAGCTGCACAAGTACATCTGGTCACCCACGACAAGAGGAGTCTGAATCGGGAAATTTGGTAATCGGGTAATCTAGTAGTCGAGTGATCGATTGCCCAATCCAATAGCCGATTACTCCATCACCCGATGCGAGCCGTAGTACTGCTGAGCGGCGGGCTCGATTCCTACACCGCGGCAGCGATCGCCAAGACGCAGCGTTTCACGCTGTGCGCGCTGACCATCGATTACGGGCAGCGGCATGCGCGGGAGGTCGAGGCGGCGCGGGCAGTGGCGCGGGCGCTGGGAATCGAGCGGCATCTCGAGCTCGGCGTCGATCTGCGCGCTATCGGCGGCTCGTCGCTGACCTCAGACGCCGCCGTTCCGCGCCATCGCGATCTGAAGGGGACTGACGTCCCGTCGACCTACGTACCGGCGCGCAACACCATTTTCCTGTCGCTGGCGCTCGGTTGGGCCGAGGTGCTCGGGGCGCGCGACATCGTGATCGGGGTCAACGCGCTCGACTATTCCGGCTACCCCGACTGCCGGCCGGAGTTCATCGCCGCGTTCGAGCGGCTTGCCGATCTGGCCACGCGCGCCGGGGTCGAAGGCACCCGGTTCAGGGTCCACGCGCCGCTATTGGCGCTCGGCAAGGCCGACATCGTCCGGCGAGGGCTCGAGTTGGGTCTCGATTACGGCCTCACTCACAGCTGCTATGACCCGCTGCCGGGAGGAAGGCCCTGCGGCACCTGCGACAGCTGCATTCTGCGCGCAAATGGTTTTCGCGAGGCGGGCGTCGCCGACCCGGTCCTCCTGCGCTAAAATCGCTCTGTTCCTTGCCCATCCTTCACAACTGGCCGATTCGGCGACAGGTTGTCGCCATCACGTGCGCGTTGCTGGTCCCGTTCATCATCGCCGCGGCGTGGTCTGCCAGCCGGTCGCGCGCCGAGTACGCCGACGAGCTGCGCGATCAGGCGGCGTCGGTCGCCGCCACGGCGGGCGCCTATTTCAACACCTATCTCGCCGGCCTCGACTCGATGTCGTCGGCGCTGGCGCGCCACCCGGCGGTCATGGCGCTCGAGCGGAGCCAGTGCGACTCGTTGTTCGAAGCGGTGCTGCGCGATCAGCCGCTGCTCCTGAACATCGTGGTCAGCGACACCGCCGGCGTGCTCAAAGGCTCAGGCGTGCCAGCCGACTCGGCGCGGCTGTCTCCGAGTTCGCCTTACGTCAACGAAGTGATTCGGACCGGCAAGCCGCAGGTCAGTGAGCTGGCGACGGGCCGTGTCTCCAACCAGCCGACGGTGGTGCTGTCGTATCCGGTCCGCGACGTGCACGGCGTGCTGGTCGGCGTGCTCGGCCTCGGCCTCAACCTGACGCGCCTGCAGACCCTGTTCAGCGACATCCCGCTGCCGGAAGGATCGGTGGTGACGCTGACCGACAAGGGCAGCCGAGTGCTGGCGCGCAGCCGCGACGCCGAGCGCTACATCGGCAAGCTGACCGGTCCGAATCCGACCGCGCCCCGCGACGTCCCACGCACCCAGGTGCGAACCGCGCTCGACAACGTCGAGCGCACCTACGGCAATGCGGTCATCGATCGCGGTCCCTGGCTGCTCAGCGTCGGCATCCCGACCAGCCTTGCGGCCGCGCGTGCGGGGAGGTTATCCCGGCGCAATCTCGCGATCGTAGCGGTCACGATTGGCGCGATCCTGCTGCTTTCGCTCGGATTGTCGACGTCGATGACCCGCGGCGTGGAAACGGTGCGGAACGCGGTGCAGCGGATCGCCGACGGCGATCTGTCGCCGCCGGAGCGCACCCCGGTGCCGAACCGCGAGCTGGCGCGGCTGCAGAAGGCGTTCATCACCATGGCCGCCAACCTGCGCGAGACCCACATCGCGCTGGACCACCAGGTCGAGCAGGAGCGCAAGATGCGAGAGACGCTGCAGTCGCTGCAGCGCCAGGTGGTGCGCCAGGAGCGCCTGGCGGCGGTCGGGGTGCTGGTTTCCGGCGTGGCGCACGAGCTGAACAACCCGCTGCAGGCGATTCTCGGCACACTGGAGCTGCTCGAGCGGGACCGCGGCATCTCGGCGGCGGTGCTCGAAGAGATCGCGTTCGTCAAGACTCAGAGCGGCCGCGCCCGCGAGATCATCCGCAACCTCTCGCGCTTCAGCAGCCAGCAATCCGGTCCGCCAACCCTTGTCGATCTCCGCGAGGTCATCGGCGAGGTGGTGCAGCTCCGCCGCCGCGATCTCGACACCGGCGGCATCGCGCTCAGCGTCGAGGTGCAGACCGATCGGAAGGTCTACGCCAACTTCACCGAGGTCGAGCAGGTGACGCTGAACTTCGTGATCAACGCGCAGCAGTCGATCGAGGGGCTCGAACGCTCGCGCGGGCGGATCCTGATCCGCGTCTTCGACGTCGGCAAGCGGGTCCGTCTCGAAGTACAGGACGATGGGCCCGGAGTGACACAAGAGGACGAGGCGAAGCTGTTTCAGCCGTTCTTCACCACCAAGCCGGTGGGCAAGGGCACCGGCCTGGGACTCTCCGTCAGCTACGGGATCATCGAGTCATACGGCGGCACCATCGGCCATCACGCCAACCAATGGGGCGGGGCGACGTTCTTCTTCGAGTTGCCGGTCACCGAGCCGGCCGCGCGTCCGCCCGCTTCGTCCCCGCTCAACCGATCGTCGAAACCCGATGACCCATCGGCTCTACTACACCGACCCGTATCTCCGGGCGTTTGAGGCGACGGTCGCGCGCCTCGATCGACGCGACGATCGCCTGCTGGTGACGTTGGATCGCACCGCCTTCTATCCAACCTCCGGCGGCCAGCCGTTCGACACCGGCCGGCTCGGTGCGCTGACCGTGATCGACGCTGTCGACGAGGAGGATGGGACGGTCACTCACGTGACCGAACTCAAGGCTGAGAGCCCAGAACAACTGAGCTCTGAGGACTTACAACTCAGAACAGGCGATGTCGTGCACGGCGAGATCGACTGGGCACGCCGCTTCGATCACATGCAGCAGCACTCGGGGCAGCACGTGCTGTCGGCCGCGTTCGACAAGCTGTTCGCGGTGCGGACGGTCAGCTTTCATCTCGGCAGCGTCGTATCCACGATCGATCTGGCCCGCGAGATGTCGCCGGCCGAGATCGACGCGGCCGAGAGCGAGGCCAATCGCATCGTGTGGGAGGATCGCCCGGTGACGGTCCGTTTCGTGGACGCCGAGGAGGCGGCGCGCCTGCCGCTGCGCAAGGAGCCGGTGCGCGAGGGGACGCTGAGGCTGATCGAGGTCGAGGGCTTCGACCTGTCCGCGTGCGGCGGCACCCACGTCGCCCGTACCGGCGGCATCGGCGCCATCGCCGTCGCCTCGTGGGAGCGTTTCAAGGGCGGTCAGCGCCTGGAGTTTCTGTGCGGCGGCAGGGCGCTCGGCGGCTATCGCCAGTTGCGCGACGCGATGACCGCGAGCGTCCGTCTCCTCTCGGTACTGCCGGCGGAGCTGCCGGCGGCGATCGAGCGGTTGCAGGCCGACACCAAGGAGCAGAGGCGGGCGATGGATGGACTGCAGCGCGACCTCGCGTGGTACCGCGCGGACGAGCTCGCCGCGGGCGCGGAAAAGACCGCCACGTTCCGTCTCGTTGCTCGAGTCGTCGACGCCGAGGCGAGCGTGCTCAAGGCGCTGGCCACGGCCATCGTGGCCAGGCCCGGGTTCCTGGTCGCGCTGGTGTCCTCGTCGACGCCAGTGCTGGCGGTAATCGCGCGGTCGGCTGACGTCGGTGTCTCCTCGCAAGAGCTGCTCGCCTCGCTGATGGCGCAATTCGGCGGCCGGGGTGGCGGCAGGCCGGAGCTGGCGCAAGGGGGCGGCCTCGCTGCGCCTGCCGATGCCATTCTTGCCGCGTTGCGAGCGGCAATCTGACCAGATCGTTTTTCGCGCGTGAGGGTCGGTCGAGGCGCGCGCTACCGTGAAGAACGCAGTAGTGGATCGGCGACCTACCGACGGAACGAGGCCAGCCGAACCACGATCGAGTCCGCGGTCTGGTTGACGACGGCTGCAGGTACCTCGAAGTTGTTGGCGAGGATGGAAAAGACCAGTGGCTCGCCGTCAGCGGCGGTGACGTATCCGGACAGCCCGCGCACGCCGGTCATCGATCCGGTCTTCGCCCGAGCGTTCCCTTCCGCCGGTGTGCCCTTCATGCGAGTGGACAGCCCTTCCGCTCCAGCGATCGGCAGCGATGTCTGGAAGGGTCCCTTCAAGCGTGGGTCGCGATCGATGTGGGTCAGGATTGTGACCAGCGCCTCCGGCGTGACGAAGTCGTAGCGCGACAAGCCGGAGCCATCGCGCTGAATCAGCGAGTCTGGGTTCACGCCCCAGCGTTCGAAGATCGCCTGCGCGGCGCTTCGTCCTCCGGCGGCCGTGGGAATGACACCCGGAGCCGCGCCGACCGTCTTCAGCAAGGTCTCGGCGTACTGGTTCTGGCTCATCTTCATCAGCCGCACGGCCAGGGTCGAGAGCGGCGGAGACTGATACGAGACGATCGGCGTTGCTCGATCGATCGCCGGAGCATCGCTCACGTCGTCCACGTCGACCGCCGGTCCGCGGACGTCGATGCCGTTGGCAATCAGCGCGTTGCGGAGCGCGCTGACGAAGAACTGGGTCGGGTTGTCGATCGAGACCGTGAGCGTGGACGGCGTGGAACCGCTCGGGATCGAGCCGCGCAGCTCCAGCTTCATGCTGCCTGGCAGGCGGCGCGTGCTGATTGAGGCGGTGCCGCCGGGTGCGGTCGTGGTGACGGCGCTGACAATTGTCAGGCCGCTGCCGTCAGGGGTGATGCTGATGCCGGCGGCATCGCCGGCAGCCGGCCCCGGCGCGACCGTGACACGCACCGCGCTCTCGTTGTACTGCAGCGCGCCGACGCCGGCCGAGTAGTCGTCGGGCAGGTCGTCCCACATCCAGCCGAGGCCGAGCGTCTCCTTCTCGAAGCCGTTGTCATCGCCGATGACGCGACCGCTGATGGCGCGAATACCGCTCGCCTTCAGGCGGTCGGCCCAGTCGGCGAAGATGCGATCGGCCATGCCCTCGGCGGCGACGATACTCGGATCGCCGCTGCCGGCGACGATGAGGTCGCCCTGCAACATGCCGCCGGCGACGGAGCCGACAATGAAGAGGCGGGTCTCGTAGCGATAGTCCCAGCCCAGTTTCTCGGCGGCCGCCGCCAGCGTCACGATCTTCATGTTCGACGCCGGCAGCATCAGTTTGCCGGCGTTCAGCGCATATAGCGTCTCGTCGGTCTTCAGCGACTTGACCAGCACGCCCCAGTAGCCGCGCGCCAGCTGCGGCCGCGCCAGAGCCTGGTCGATGTCGCGGCGAAGCGTCTTCAGGGCAGGAGGGGCCGGAAGGGGAGGAGAGCCAGGAGGGCCCGAACGGGCAGGATGGGTGCAGCTGGCCGTCGCGACGAGAGCCGCGACGGCCCAGCCGAAGCTATTTCGCGATCTCATCGAGCGACTTCATCAGTTCGTTGAAGTCGACAGTATCGATCTTGGCCGCACCCGGCTCGCCTGGTCGCGACACGAACACGTCGCTGCCGACCTGGCCGAACGTCGCCCGATCCTCCTTCTTCCCTTCGTCGAACTTCACGACGACGGTCATGGCCGGCTTGTCGAGGCCGGTCTTGGCGGTCGCGTCGACGAACGACAAGGCTCGGATGTTCGAGAGCTTGCCGAGCAGGCCGTCGCTCTTGTCCTTGTCGAGATCGCCGGCGCTCGGGCTGACGCGCTTCCAGATGTCGGGGGCGTTGTCGCCCTTCCCCCTGGTGCGGTCGAGCGTGATCGCCTGGCCGTTGCGCGTGATCTCGATATGGGTCGCGTTGAAGGGCCGGAACTCGAACACGTCCTTGCGCCGGTAGTCGTCGGCGCCTTTCTTCATCTCGTCCAGCAGGGCGCTCTCGACGGTGACGACCGAGGACTTCGACGCATCGCGCGCGTAGACGGTGTTGTCGGCCGCCTTGCCGCCGAACAACAAGGTCGCCCTGGCGCTGCCGAGGCCGAGGTTCACGGTCGCCTCGGGCTTGTCGAGGCCGTACTTCTTGAGGTCGGCCGGCGAGGCGTTGTCGGCGGCGATCGACTTCATCTGCACCGTCTGCAAGCGGCCGACCAGACCCTCGACCGATCCGAAGTCGGCTTTGGTCTGGACCGGCTTGGACAGCTTCCACTCGCCGCCGTCCTTGGCGATGGCGAGCGTTTTGCCGGCGGCGGTGATGTCGAGCGCGTCGACCTTGTCGCGTTCGAACTTCAGCAGCGTCTTGTCGCGAAAATCGAAGGTGGTGCGGTTGAACGACGTGTCCTGCGCGGCGGCAATCAGGAACACCTTCTTCTCGTCGTTGCGTTTCGCAAAGAAGTCACCGCCGGTTGGCGTCTTGTCGCCGATCAACAGCTTGCGGTAATCCTTGTCGGACGCGGCCTTGAAATCGACCTCGACGCGCGGGTTTGACAGGCCGTAGTCGTTGAGATTGGCAGGGTTCTCGTCGATCACCCGGGTGATCTCCACCTGGCCGAGCGCCGAGGTCAGCCCGGCGATCTCCGACTCGGACGCCGGCAGCTCGGACGGCTGTGTGATCTTCCAGGTGCTGCCGTCTTTCTTCAGGGTCGTCGAGTCACCGGCGGCGGTAGAGACCTTGACCTCGTCGATCTTGTCGGCCTGCAGCGCGGCGAAGACCTTGTCGAGCTTCTTCGTGTCGCCCGAGGCGCCGCCGCCGTCGGGCATCTTCGAGGTCACGAAATAGATGTAGGCGCCGAGGCCGGCGAGGACGACGACGAGCGCGAGCGTCGATTTGAAGCCGCGCATCTAGCCTCTCCGCCTCCACCAGCTGGAGACCCCCGCCGCGAAGATGAAGCCGGGGATGATCAGCAGCGACAGCCAGAAGATGTTCGACTCCTGGGT
>DATASG010000071.1:0-16600 GCA_036269295.1 Vicinamibacterales bacterium
AAGACGATGGCCCTGATCACGCCGACGACCAGCTACGACGGCTTCGATCAGGTCGACATCGTCACCGAGGCGGTGTTCGAGAACATGGAGCTCAAAAAGTCCACGTTCAGGGAGCTCGGCCAGGTGACGCGCCCCGACTGCATCCTGGCGTCCAATTCGTCGACGCTCGACATCGATCAATTCGCGAGCGCCAGCGGCCGGCCGCAGCAGGTCCTCGGGCATCACTACTTCAGCCCGGCGAATGTCATGAAGCTGCTGGAAATCGTGCGTGGGCGCGAGACCAGCAAGGAGGCGATCGCCACCTCGCTCAAGCTGGCCAAGAGGCTGGGGAAGGTCGGCGTCGTCGTCGGCAACTGCTTCGGGTTCGTGGCCAACCGCATGCTCGCCTACTACATGCGCGAGGCCTATCTGCTGCTCGAGGAAGGCGCCAGCGTCGAGCAGATCGATCGGGTGCTGATCGAGTTTGGTCTGCCGGTGGGGCCGTACGGAATGCAGGACATCGCCGGCATCGACGTCGGCGCGCGCATCCGGCAGTATCTGAAGTCGATCGGCAAGTCGCGCGCGGAAGGGCCGCAGTCGGCGATCCCCGATCGTCTGTTCGAGATGGGGCGCTACGGACAGAAGACCGGCGCCGGCTGGTACAAGTACGACGCGCCGGGCGGCCGCAACCGCGAGACCGACCCGCTGATCGAGCAGCTCGCGGACGAGGAAGCGAAGAAGCGCGGCATCTCGCGCCGGCCGATCTCCGATGAGGAGATCGTGGCTCGGATCACGACGGCGCTGGCGAACGAAGGCGCGCGCGTGCTCGAGGAAAAGTATGCGACGCGGCCTGGCGACATCGACGTGATCTACGTTTACGGCTTCGGCTTCCCGCGGTATCGCGGCGGGCCGATGTTCTATGCCGACACGGTGGGCCTGCCGACGGTGCTCTCGCGCGTCAACGAATACCGTGCCCGCTTCGGCGACTACTGGGAGCCTGCGCCTTTGCTCGAGCGTCTCGTCGCGGAAGGCCGGGGGTTTTACACCTAGCTCGCGGACACCATGATTGAGATCGACGTTCGCACCGTCGCCACCCGCGTCGGCGAGGAGATCGCCGTCAGCGACTGGCTCGAGGTGACACAGGCGCGCATCAACCAATTCGCCGACGCCACGGGCGATCACCAGTGGATCCATATCGATCCGGTGCGCGCGGCCGCCGAGCTGCCGTCGAAGACCACCATCGCCCACGGATTCCTCACGCTGTCACTGCTGAGCACGCTGATTCGCGAGTCGATCAGGTTCACCGGGCTGCGGATGGCGATCAACTACGGCCTGAACCGCGTGCGCTTCGTGTCACCGGTCCCGTCCGGATCGCGCATCAGGGCGCTGATCACGCTTCAGGCGGTGAACGCCGTCAGCGGTGGGTTCCAAATCACCTGGCAAGTGACGATCGAGCGCGAGGGCGGCGACAAACCGGCCTGCGTCGCCGACTGGGTCGTTCGCTACTACCCGAACGGCTGATCCGCGGTATCCGCGGATTACGCGGATTACGCGGATTACACGGGTCCGCGGATTACGCGGATCCGAGGATGAACTTTTGATAGAATGGTTGTGCCAGCCAAGCCGCCTGAGTAGTTGGGTTTCCCCATGAGTTACTCGAAGTCCATCGCCATCGCTCTAACGACCTTCGCGTGTGCGACCGCGTTGGCGGTCGACGCCGGCGCTCAGTCGCGCGGACGATCGTCCGGAGGACGCGGCCCGACGGTCGGCAGTGCCGCCCCGCGCACGTCTGTTCCGCGCGGCGACGGCTCGCGCGGCATCGTCTCGCCGCGTGTGATCGGCCCGGCGCCGCTTCGCTCGTATTACTACCCGTACTATTACGGCTACCGTCCGGGCTTCTCGATTGGGCTCGGCTTCGGCTACCCGTTTTACTACGGTGCTTACGGTTACCCCTACTACGGTTATGGCTTCGGCTATGGCTACGGTTACTATCCGGCCTACGGCGGCTACGGCTACGTCGCGCCTGGCGGCTACGCCGCTTACGGCGGGGTCCGCATCCAGGGCGCGCCGCGCAACGCCGAAGTCTACGTGGACGGCGCGTACGCCGGCATTGTCGACGACTACGACGGCGTCTTCCAGCGGCTGGACCTCGAGCCGGGCTCGCACGAGATCGAGGTGCGCAGCAATGGTCGTCCGCTCACCTACGACGTCAACGTGACGCCGGGGCGAACGGTCACCATCCACGCGAACGTACGCTGAACCTGAAATCTGGTAATTGGGTACTGGTAATCGGGTGATTGATTGGCGATCGCCCAAATCCAATTACCCAATTACCCGATCACTCGATTATCCGATTCCAATATCCTCGTTCCAGAGCCCAGGCCGAGCTTTGATGAACTCGGTCATCAATCGGATGCAGCGGTCGTCCTGCACCACTTCGATCTTCACGCCGCGCGTGCGCAGCCAGTCCTCTTCGCCCATGAACGTCCGGTTCTCCCCCACGATGACGTGCGGGATGCCGTAGAGAACGATGGCGCCGCTGCACATCGCGCACGGTGACAGCGTCGTGATCATCACGCTCTCGCGATAGACCGACGCCGGATGGCGGCCGGCGCGCTCGAGTGCGTCCATCTCTCCGTGCAGCACCGCGCTCCCCTGCTGCACGCGCCGATTGCGGCCGCGGCCGATCACCACACCGCGATGGACGAGGACCGCGCCGATCGGAATGCCGCCCTCCGCGAGCCCCTGCTCCGCCTCCGCGATCGCCGCGTCCAGAAATATGCTCATCAGGGCCGATTGTGCCCTAACTCGTCTGTAAGAGCACGCGGCACGGCTTTCGCAGATCCAGAAGCGGAGGTTCGAAGTCATGCTCCATATGGCGCTTGTCTTTCTGGTAGTCGGGCTCATCGCGGCGCTACTGGGATTCACGACGATTGCCGGCGCGTCGATCGCGATTGCCAAGTTTCTGGCAGGCTTGTTCCTCGTGCTGTTCCTGGTCTTCCTGATCCTCGGTATGGCGGCCGCGAGACGCATCGTCGGGTAACGACTGATACAATGGAGGACCTCGGGACTCCGAGATCCTCCATTGAACGCCCGTCTGCATTCCCTTTTCCCCGTCGTCGTCACCGCCGCGTTTCTGACCGTGCTGGCCGGGATGCTTTCGAGCCAGGCCCCGACTCAGCCGGCGCTTACCTTGCTCTCCAAAGACGGCCGGCGGGCGCTGCCGATGGCGCTGGTCGCCGACCAGGAATTCGTCGCCCTTGACGAGCTCGCCCCGGCGTTCCAGCTCACTGTGCACGAGGAGTCGCTCGGGGCGGTCACGGTCTCCTACAAAGGCAAGACGATCGTCCTGACGCCGGACCAGGCGCTGGCCTCGGTCGCCGGGCGACTCGTGTCGCTCCCGGCGCCGCCGTCGCGCAGCGGACGTCGCTGGCTGGTGCCGGTCGAGTTCATCAGCCGCGCCGTCTCGCTGATCTACGACGCGCCCCTCGATCTGCGCAAGGCATCACGCCTGTTGGTGATCGGGGATCTGCGCGTGCCGCGGATTACGGCGCGCTACGATTCGTTCGGCAGCTCCGGACGGCTGACGATTGACGCGACGCCGCGCGCGACCGCCACCGTCACCCAGGAGGCCGAGCATCTGACGCTCAAGTTCGACGCCGACGCTCTCGACGTCGCAAACCCGCCGCTGCCGACGCCCGGCTCGCCGGGACTCATCCTGGGCCTGCGCGTGGTCGACGCCACGACAATGGCAGTGGACCTCGGGCCGCGCTTCGCCGGCTTCCGCGCCACGAGCCAGCCGGTGGACACGATCATGCGGCTGGTCATTGATCTCGTCGTCGCCCAGACCGACGCCGCAGCGGCGGCGCCCGCGACGCCGGCACCGCCGCCCCCGCCGCCGTCGGATCTCCCGCCGTCGTTCGGGCAGACCGTGTCTGCCTTCCGCACGATCGCGATCGACGCAGGCCACGGTGGCGACGACGAGGGCGTGAGGAGCGCGGAGGGTGTGAAGGAAAAAGACCTGACGCTCGCGATCGCGCGGCGGGTCAGAAGCGTGATCGAGGCGCGGCTCGGCCTTCGCGTGCTGCTGACGAGAGACGACGACAGGAGCGTGCCGGTCGACGAGCGCGCCTCGCTGGCGAACAACAACCAGGCGGATCTGTTCGTCAGCCTGCATGCGAACGGCTCGATGCGGAGGAACGCCTCGGGCGCGTCGATCTACGTTGCGGCGTTCGATCGCGACGCCGCCCAGGCCTCGGCTGGCGGCGGCGAGCGCGTGCCGACCTTCGGCGGCGGCTCCCGCGAGATCGAGCTGGTGCCGTGGAACCTGGCGCAGACGCGCCACCTCGATCAATCGTCGGCGTTTGCCGCCCTTCTGCAGCAGGCGCTGCAGGAACACGTGCCGCTGTCCGCGCGTCCGATCGAGCGCGCACCGCTGCGGGTGCTGGAATCAGCGAACATGCCGGCGATTCTGGTCGAGCTCGGATACCTGACGAATCCCGAGCAGGCAAAAATGCTGGCCAGCGACGCCTTCCAGAACAGCGTGGCGCAGGCCTTGCTCGACGCGATTGTGAAATTCCGCGACGCCGTGCCCGGCGGAGGCACGCACTGATGGTGCGTCAGCTCGCGATCGCCGGGACCGCGGCGGCGATACTGGTATTGGCCGGCGCGGTCTTTTTCGCGACCCGCGGGCTGCCGGCGTCCGGTCGGCGTGCGGCCGCGGCGCCGACGGGCGCCGCCGCGCCTGCGGCGTCGGCGCCAACCGGCCGAAAGATCAAGGCAAGGTTGTTCTATGTCGCCGAAGACGGAACGCGGCTGACCAGTCTCGAGCGCGACGTCGCCTACGGTGAAAGCGCGGACGAGCAGGCGCGCGAGATCGTCGCGGCGCAGATCGCGCCGGTCGTCGAGCCGCTGGTGTCGGCGATCCCGCCGGGGACGACGCTGCGCGCGGTGTTCATCACGAAGTCAGGCGAAGCCTACGTCGACCTGAGCCGCGAGGCTCGCGTCGCCCATCCCGGCGGAACGGTCGACGAATTGCTCACCGTCTACACCATCGTCAACGCGCTGACCGTGAACCTGCCTGCGGTGACCGTGGTCCAGCTGCTGGTGGACGGCAAAGAAGTGGACACCTTGTCCGGCCACGTCGATCTCCGCCGTCCGCTGGCGATGAACCTGACATGGGTACAATAAGGAGCTCACAGCCGAAAGCCAAACCAACATGCGATCAGATCAACGGCCGGCCGAACAGCTCCGCGACACCACGCTCATTCCCGACTACACGATTCACGCGGAAGGATCAGTGCTCATCAGCGCGGGCAACACGAAGGTCATCTGCACTGCGAGCGTTGAGGACCGGGTACCGCCGTTCCTGCGCAATTCCGGAAAGGGGTGGGTCACCGCCGAGTACGGGATGCTGCCGCGCGCGACCAGCACGCGCACGCAACGCGAAGCCACCCAAGGCAAGGTCGGCGGCCGCACGCAGGAGATCCAGCGCCTGATCGGCCGGTCGCTGCGCGCGGTGACCAATCTGCCGGCGCTCGGCGAGCGCACCGTGTGGATCGACTGCGACGTCATCCAGGCCGACGGCGGCACCCGCACGGCGTCGATTACCGGCGCTTTCGTGGCGCTGGCGCTGGCGCTCGAGAAGCTGCGCGAGCGCGACGCCATCCGCACCATCCCGCTCACCGATTACGTCGCGGCGATCAGCGTCGGCATCGTCGGTGGCGAGCCGTTGCTCGACCTGGCCTATGAAGACGACAGCAAGGCCGACGTCGACATGAACATCGTCAAAACCGGCGACGGCCGGTTCATCGAGGTGCAAGGCACGGCGGAAGCCATCCCCTTCGGACGCGACGCATTGTTCCAGCTCCTCGACCTCGCCGACATCGGCATCAAGCAGCTGGTCGAGAAACAGGCGGCGCTGATCGGACACCTGGTCAGGACACCGTAGGGGCGATGCGGCTATATCGCACCCTCCTCCCTACACCCCTGGGCGACATGCTGGCGCTCTCGTCAGACGAAGGGCTGTGCGCGCTCGAGTTCACGACCGTGAAGGGACGCGCGGGCGGCGAGGAGCGGTTGTCGCGGCTGAACCGGCGCCTGGGCCGCTGGTTTCCGCCGCACCAGATCGTCGACCGGGAGACGCCGGTGATCACGCGAACACGGCGCTGGCTCGAGGATTACTACGCGGGCCGAGCGGCCGACATCAGCGGGATTCAGCTCGACATGCGCGGCGCGCCGTTCGAGAGGCGAGTGTGGACGGCCCTGCAGGCGATCCCGGCCGGGCACACCACCAGCTATGGCGCAATCGCGCAGGCGCTCGCCTCCCCCGGCGCCTCGCGCGCTGTCGGCGCCGCAAACGGCGCCAACCCGATCGCGATCATCGTCCCCTGCCACCGCGTAATCGGATCGAGCGGCTCGCTGACCGGCTACGGCGGCGGCCTTGACCGCAAGACGTGGTTGATCGACCACGAACGCCGCTGGCGCACCGAGCAGTTGTTCTAGGGAGAGAAACAATGGGATTCGAGATAGGCGCGTAGCGCCCTGAACGCCTGGCCCCGATGGCTGACGGCGGCCTTGGCGTCACCGGCTTCGGCGAGCGTTTGCCCGTACGGAGGGTAGAAGAAGATGGGATCGTAACCGAAGCCGCCACTCCCTTTCGGCTCCGGCGAGATGTGTCCTTCCACCGTACCACGCGTTTCGAACAGCACCCGGTCGCCGCGCACGAGCGCAACCGCGCAGACAAAGCGCGCCCGGCTCTCCGGATCACCCCTCTCCCGCAGCGCCCTGGCGATCAACGAGAACTTCTCCGGGTACGGCAGCTCCACGCCGCCAAAGCGCGCCGACTCGACGCCGGGCGCGCCGTCGAGCGCATCGATTGACAACCCAGAGTCCTCCGCCACAGTGACCGCGCCGGTAGCCGCTGCGTAGTACAGGGCCTTGGCTCGCGCATTTTCTTCGAAGGTCATGCCGGTCTCCTCCGGCGCGATCACGTCAGGCCATTGCGCCAGCGTGACAATCTCGAGCGCCGCGCCCACGAGGAGCTGACGGATCTCGCGTATTTTGTTCGGGTTGGTGGTCGCGACAAGAACGGTAGTCATTGGCCGTCAGTCTAACGCGAGGTGTGGCCGCGGGCGGCGACCACGAAGGTCGGCCGCCCGGGGAAAGGAGGAAGGCAGGTCGGCCGGCTGGAGATTGGCTCAATGGTCGAATTGCGGCCCAGCCGGCGCGGGGAGTTGAGAGAGCGAACGCGTCTAGGCGGCTCCTGCGAGCTTGATACGATGCAGCGCCTTCAGGGGCGCGGCGTGCTCCGTTTTCATGAACGCGCCGTCGCGCGTCTTGAACAAGAACTTTGCGTCAACCAGGGCGCACAGCAGCGCCTCGCACACCGCGGCATCGAGTCCCCACAGACGGCGCGCTTGCGCTCCGGTCAGACGGAGCCCCGGCATTTCAAGGAACTCGCCCTGCACTCGCCTGACCACGTCAGAACTGAGTTGGTTTTGCTCGGGCGTCACGTGTACTGTCTCCTGGCGTCATTGCAGTGGAACGTCGTGAAATCGAGCAACGCATGTGCCAGCGGCGTTCTTGACAGGGAGATCGGAAGGCGTAGGAATCGCAGTCAAAACAGGCCGGAATCATCGCGGTGTGGGAAGCTCAGCCGCCCGTGGCAGACGTACTGAGGCCTTCCGCTGTTATTTACACGACGCGGTGTGTAGGAAATTGCATCAGCTTCGATGCACACCAGACCTGTCCCTAAACTTGCATTCGTTTCGGCCATGACTGACACGCAAGGACTGAACCTCACCACGCATCGCGCCAGGGAGAGCGTCTGGGAGCGGGGCGGCTGGGACGGCAATCGCGAAAAGCTCGCCGTGACGCGGTTGCTCGTCGGCATCGGTGGCGGCGCGCTGGCGTTGCAGGGCCTTCGGCAACGGTCGATCGTCGGATCGCTGCTGGCCGGCCTGGGCAGCGGCCTGGCCTGGTGGGCGCTGACCGGCGAAGGCGATCTCTCCGAAGCACGACGCTGGATCGGCCAGACCATCGACCGCGTCGGCCGGCGCCCGGAAGACCGCGTCCACGACGAATCGGCGGAGTCATTTCCCGCGAGCGACGCCCCCTCGTGGACGCCAACAGTCGGCACCGGCTTGAGCGGCCGCGCGAGAGCCCGATGATGATCGGATTCTGAGATCCCGAACGAGAGGGATCCACGCGATCGCGAGTCGACCGAATCACTTCACGGACGTTCCACACGTTCACCGGGCGCTCCAGTATTAGAATGAGCGCTTGGTGGTGGAAAAGCTCTTCCGGTTCCTGTTCAAGTATCCGCCTCTCATGTTCCAGCAGGGTGACTTCACCTGGGGCCTGTCGCGCCCCGTCCTGCTGGTTGTGGTGGCGGCCGCTGCGATCGCGGTGCTCGCGCTTCTGACCTACCGCGGTGTGTCGGCGACGGAAAGCCTGCGCGATCGCGTGGTGCTCGTCGGTCTCCGCCTCGCCGCGGTCGCGGTGCTGCTCTTTTGTCTCTTCCGTCCGGCGCTGGTTCTCAAGGCCGCGGTACCCCAGCAGAACTTTCTTGGCGTTCTGGTGGACGATTCGCGAAGCATGTCGATTGCCGACCTGAATGGGCAGACGCGCAGCGCGTTCATCCAGCAGCAGTTCGCCGGCCCCAACGCCAGGCTGCTCGAGGCGCTGTCGCAGCGCTTTGTGGTGCGATTGTTCAGCTTCGCCTCCTCGTCGGATCGCATCGCGTCAGCCGGCGATCTGAAGTTCGGTGGCACGGCCACGCGCATTTCGACCGCGCTCGACCGCGCTCGTGACGAGCTCTCCGGACTGCCGCTGGCCGGGCTGGTGATGGTCAGCGACGGCGCCGACACCTCCAACGACGCCATCGACGAGACCCTCGCCAGCCTGAAGGCGCGCTCGATCCCGGTCTTCACCGTCGGCGTCGGTCAGGAGAAGTTCGCCCGTGATGTGCAGGTGACGCGGGTCGAAACGCCGCGCAGCGTGCTCAAAGGCACCGCCCTGGTGGTCGACGTCGTCCTGTCGCAGACCGGCTACGGCGGCCAGACCGTCCCGTTGAGCGTGGAAGACGACGGCCGGATCGTGAGCACGCAGCAGGTGACGCTGCCGCCCGATGGCGAGTCGGCGACCGTGAAAGTCCGCTTCACCGCCAACGAGCCCGGCGCGCGCACCTTCAAGTTCAAGGTGCCGACGCAGGAAGGCGAGCAGGTCACGCAGAACAACGCCCGCGAGGCGCTGATCGAGGTCAACGACCGCGCCGAGAAAGTGCTCTACTACGAAGGCGAGCCGCGGTTCGAGTACAAGTTCCTCCGGACCGCCGTCGCCGGCGACAAGAACCTGCAGGTGGCGTCGATCGACCGGACCGCGGAGAACAAGTACTACCGGCAATCACTCTCCACCCCCGACGAGCTGATCGGCGGCTTCCCCAAGACGCGCGAGGAGCTCTTCCAGTACCGCGGCCTGATTCTCGGCAGCGTCGAAGCGGCGTCGTTCACGCCGGAGCAGCTGCGGATGATCGCCGACTTCGTCAACAAGCGCGGCGGCGGGCTGCTGATGCTCGGCGGCCGCCGATCGTTCGCCGAGGGCGGCTGGGGCGGCACGCCGGTTGGCGACGTGTTGCCGGTCGTCCTCGAGAGCGCCAACCCCAAGTATTTCTCGGAGTTGTTCCAGGCGCGGCCGACCCGCGCGGGGGCGACCTACCCGGTCACGCAAATCGCCGGCGACGAGAAAGACTCGAGCGCAAAGTGGAACACGATGGCGCCGGTGTCCAGCGTCAACTCGATCCGGCAGGCGAAGCCGGGCGCCACGGTGCTGCTGACCGGGGTCGACGGCCGCAGGCAGGATCAGATCGTGCTGGCCTATCAGCGTTACGGGCGCGGCAAGGCGATCGCGCTGCCGGTGCAGGACACCTGGCAGTGGCAGATGGATCCGAAGACCCCTGTCACTGACACCACGCACGCGATGTTCTGGCGGCGGCTGATTCGCTGGCTCGTGGATGGCGTGCCCGAGCAGGTGAACGTATCGACGACGGCGGATCGGGTCGAGCCGGGGGAGGCGGTCAAGCTGTCGGCGGAGATCCTCGACTCCGCCTACGTCGAGGTCAACGACAGCCGTGTCGTCGCGCGGGTGACATCGCCGTCAGGCAAGACGACGGAAGTGCCGGTAGAGTGGACGGTGACCAAAGACGGCGATTATCGCGCCGCGTTCACGCCGGACGAGCCCGGGATCTACGACGTCAAGGTGAGCGCGGCGCGCGATCAGAAGGATATGGGCGCCGCCGAGATGCACGTGCGCGTCTCGGCGGGCGACGCGGAGTACTTCGACGCCGGGATGCGCGCGCCTCTGCTCAAGCGGATCGCGGAAGACACCGGCGGGCGCTTCTTCACCCCCGCCAACGCGGCGTCGCTGCCGGAGGCGATCAGCTACAGCGGCCGAGGCGTCACGGTGGTGGAAGAGCGCGAGCTCTGGGACATGCCGGCGCTGTTCCTGCTGCTGGTCGGGCTGATTGCGACGGAGTGGGGCTACCGTCGAGTACGGGGCCTCGCATGAGATCAGACTCAGTGCGTTCTCTGCGGTGGCTCCTGGTTGCACTTTTTGTCAGCGTGATCCCGGTCTCGCCGGCATTCGCGCAGCAGACGCATCTGCTCGTGATCACGGGCGTGCCGGGCGACGAGGAGCACGCGCAGAAGTTCCAGAAATGGGCCAAGACCTTCATCGACGCGGCCAAAGAGAAGGATGCCGTGCCGGAGGCCAACATCACGCTCCTCGCCGAAAAGCAGGCGACCAAGGCCGGCATCGAGAAAGCGTTCGCCGATCTCGCGGCGCGGCTGAAGCCGAGCGACGCGACAATCGTCCTGCTGCTGGGCCACGGCAGCTTCAACGGCACGCAGGCGGCGTTCAACCACTTCGGCCCGGACCTTACCGTCGAGGAGTGGACGAAGCTGCTCGGCCGGCTGCCGTCGCAGCGGGTGGCGTTCGTCAACACCAGCAGCTCGAGCGGCGCGTTTCTCCCGGCGGTCGCCGCGCCTGGGCGCGTCGTCATCACCGCGACCAAGACCGGCGGCGAGCGTAACGAGACCCAGTTTCCCGAGTTCTTCGTGGCCGCGTTCGGCGACGCGGCCGCGGATCGCGATCGCAACGGCCACGTCTCGGTCGCCGAGGCATTCGAGTACGCCAAGACCAAGGTGGCCCAGGCGTTCCAGCAGAAGGGGCTGCTGCTGACCGAGCATGCGGTGATGGAAGACGGCGGCGACGCCCACCTGGCGGCGGCGCTGTTCCTCGGCATCGGCCGCGCCGAGGGCGTGCTCGCGGTGGACCTGTCGGATCCGGCGATCAAGGCGCTGTCCGACGAGAAGGACGCGCTCGACCAACAGATCGCGGCGCTGCGCCAGAAGAAAGCGACCATGGACGAGGCGCAGTACGAGGCGCAGCTCGAAAAACTGCTGACCGACCTGGCGCTGAAGACCAAGGCGATTCGGGATCTGCAGGCCAAGAAGGGCAAGCAGTGAGACGGACGGCGGCGCGGTTCGCGATCGTCCTGGTGCTAGTCGCGGCGAGTGTCGCCACCGGGCTGGCGCAGCGCGGCGGCGGCGGCGGGCGCGGGCCGCGATTGGGCGGCGGCAGCGGCGCGCCGATCCTGCCCAACCTGCCCTACGACGGACACTTCACGTTCATCCGCCTCCGCTACGGCCCGCCGATTCCGTATCAGACCCAGCGCGTCGGCTGGTCACACGACTACCCCGAGGGCGAGACCCATTTCATGAAGATCCTGAACGAGGTGAGCTACCTCGGCGCCCGGGTCGAGCAGTCCAACGTCGTCGGACTCGACGACCCGGAGCTGTTCAAACACCCGCTGTCGTACATGTGCGAGCCCGGACGCTGGAACATGACCGAGGCGGAGGCGGCCAACTTCCGCGCCTACCTTCAGAAGGGCGGGTTCGTATTCTTCGACGACTACCGCGGTCCTTACGACTGGAGCAACTTCGAACTGCAGATGCGGCGGGTGATGCCAAACGGCAAATGGGTTGATCTCGACCTGGCCAACCCCGTGTTTCACTCGTTCTTTGAGATCAAGACGCTCGACGTGCCGCAGTACTATGACCGCGGAGCCCCGGTGTTCCGCGCCCTCTATGAGGACAACGACCCGGCCAAGCGCATCGTGGCGCTGGCGAATTTCAACACCGACATCTCCGAATACTGGGAGTTCTCCGACACCGGCTTCAAACCGATCGACGAGTCCAACGAAGCGTACAAACTCGGCGTCAACTACATCATGTACGGTATGACACACTAGGGAACGGAGCGCACGGAGGCAACGGGATCAGTCACCTCCGTTCCCTTGAACCAGGAAGGACGATCGTGAGCATCGACACCGTAGACTTCGAGTCAGCCGACGACATCGCGCTGGCGGACAAGATGAAAGTCGGCCGGCAGCAGATCATCGCCGAGCTGGGCAAGCGGATCATCGGCCAGTCCGACGTGATCGAGCTGCTGCTGCTGTCGCTCTTCGTCGGCGGCAACAGCCTCATCATCGGCGTCCCCGGCCTGGCGAAAACGCTGCTCGTCGCCACGCTCGCCAAGGTGCTCGACCTCAAGTTCAACCGCATCCAGTTCACGCCCGACCTGATGCCGTCGGACATCACCGGCACGGACATCATCCAGGAAGACGCCGGCGGCCGGCGGGCGATGGTCTTTGCGCCCGGACCGATCTTCGCCAACATCGTCCTGGCGGACGAGATCAACCGGACCCCGCCAAAGACGCAATCGGCGCTGCTCGAGGCGATGCAGGAGCATCGGGTCACGATCCAGGGCCGAACCTACGATCTGGTCGAGCCGTTCTTCGTGTTCGCGACCCAGAACCCCATCGAGCTCGAAGGCACCTATCCCCTGCCCGAGGCGCAGCTCGATCGCTTCATGTTCCACATCGTGATCGAGCACCCGCCGGAAGACGAGGAATTCGAGGTGGTGCGCGCGACGACGGCGATTATCGATCCGCATTTCCGGCAGCCGGTCAACGGCAGCGATCTGGTGGGGTTCCAGCGCCTGGTGCGCCGCGTCCCGGTCGCCGATGCGGTGATGCGCTACGCGTTGAGCATCGTCCGGACCAGCCGGCCGAAGTCGGCCCAGGCGCCCGAGATGGTCAAGAAATTCGTCGCCTTCGGCGCCAGCGTCCGGGCGGCGCAGTATCTGGTGCTCGGCGCCAAGGCGCGGGCGCTGACCAACGGCCGCTACCACGTCAGCTACGAGGACATCCGCGCCCTGTCGCATCCAGTGCTGCGGCACCGCGTGCTGACCAACTTCCGGGCCGAGTCCGAAGGTGTGACCTCGGACGCGATCATCGACGAGCTGCTGACCGCCGTGCCGGTGCCGAAGTCAGGGATGTAACGCGGATTACACCGACACCATGCAGTCAACGGCGATCCCCGGCGCCCGGTTCGTCGACCCCAAGGTCCTGATGCGGGTCGGCAACCTCGAGCTGCTCGCGCGGCACGTGGTGGAAGGCTTCATCAACGGCCTCCACCGGGCGCCGTTTTTCGGCGCCTCGATCGACTTCGCCGAGCACCGCGGCTACGTCGCCGGCGACGACATCCGCCGCGTCGACTGGCGGCTGTACGCGCGCACCGATCGCTACTTCGTCAAGCAGTACGAGGCCGACACCAACACCAACCTCTCGATCCTGCTCGACATCTCGCGCTCGATGAAGTTCTCGAGCCGCGGGATCCCGAAGCTGGACTACGGCTGCTACGTCGGCGCCTGCCTCGCCTATCTGGCGCAGCGCCAGCGCGATCGGGTCGGCATGATCACGTTCGACAACGACATCGTCACCCACATTCCGCCGTCGGCGAAGCACTTCAACGTCGTCCTGAGCACGATGGAAAAAGCGAGGGCGGAGCGCCCCGGCAACCTGACGGTGCCGCTGAACAAGATGGCGGAGCACTTCAAGCGCCGCGGTATCATCGTCCTGATTTCCGATTTCTACGAGGAGCCCGAGGCGATTCTCGAGGCGATCCGGCCGCTCAAGTTCCTCGGCAACGACCTGATCGTCTTCCACGTCCTCGATCCGGCCGAGATCGACTTCGGCTACGAGGACGCCTCGAGCTTTCAGGATCTCGAGACCGGCGAACAAGTGCCGGTCGTGCCGCAGTCGCTGGTCAAGGAGTACAGGGCGATGATTCAGACGCACATCGCGTCGCTGACGACCAAGTTCTCCGAGCACCGGATCGACTACACCGTGCTCAACACCGCCGAGCCGCTCGACCGGGCGTTGTTCAGCTACCTGTCGGCCCGCGAACGGTTGATGCGAGTCAGATGAGCGAGTCGTCAGTCGTCAGTCGTCCCGCCTCCGCTCGCGCGATGACAGCGCGAGCTGCGGCGGGGCCAGCCAGAGCGCCGAAGGCGCGACGGCGGCAGCCCCCAGGCCCGAGCCCCCAGGTCCGATGGCGTTCCTGACACCCTTCTTCCTCCTCGGTCTGGGCGCGATTGCCATCCCGGTCCTGGTTCACTTGATTCAGCGCGAGAAGAAGCGCGTGATCGAGTTTCCGTCGCTGATGTTCGTGCGCCGCATTCCCTACCAATCGGTGCGGCGCCGGCGCATCCGCCACTGGGCGCTGTTGCTGATGCGCGCCGCCGCGATCACGCTGATCGTGGCCGCGTTTGCGCGCCCCTTCATCCGCCAGGGAACGGTCGCGGCCGCGGTCGGCGGCGGGGCGCGCGAGATCGTCATCCTGCTCGACCGGTCGGCAAGCATGGGCTACGGCGACCACTGGACGCGCGCCAGGGACGCCGCGCGCGCCGCGGTCCGCGGCCTCGGGGCCGACGACCGCGCGACGCTGGTGCTGTTCGACAAGAACGCCGAGGAGAACATGCGCGCCACCGCCGATCGCACCCGTCTCGAGGGCGCGATCAACGCCGCCAAAGTCGGCTCCGGCGCGACGCGCTACGGTCCGGCGTTGAAGCTGGCGGAGAGCATCCTGAGCCGATCGGCGATCAAACGCCGCGAGGCCGTACTGATCAGCGATTTCCAGCGCAGCGGCTGGAGCGGATCGGAAGAGGTGCGATTCCCGGAGGGCATGACGGTCAGCACCGTGTCGGTGGCATCGCCCGACACGGCGAACCTCGCGGTCCCGTCGGTCGCCTTCGCCCGCGCCTCGTTTTCCGGCCAGGAGCGCCTGACCGTGACCGCCGGGCTCAGCAACAAGGGCGGCGAGGCGATCAAGGACGTGCCCGTGACCCTGACCATCGACGGTCACGAGATTCAGACCGAGAAAGCGAACGTCGCCGCCCACGCGTCGGGATCGGTCTCGTTCACGCCGTTCACGTTGTCGAGCCCGAATGTGCGCGGCTCGGTGCGCGCGGGGACCGACCCATTGCCGGCCGACAACACGTTCCACTTCGTCCTGGCGCCGAGCGAACCGGTGTCGGTCGTCATTGTCGACAGCGGCGATCGCACGGCGTCGAGCCTGTTCCTGTCGAAGGCGCTCTCGATTGGCACCACGCCGATCTTCCAGGTCGACGTCACCTCGGCGTCGCGCCTGTCGCCGGCGGCACTGGACAAGCGCGCCGTCGTGATTCTGAACGACACGATGTTTCCGCCCGCGGGCGGGGGCGGCGCCCTGAGGAAGTTTCTCGAGCGCGGCGGCGGCCTGCTCGTCGTCAGCGGCGATCGCGCGACGTGGCCGCAGGGCGAAGCGGCGCTCCTCCCCGGCACGCTGGGCGCGACCGTCGACCGGACGGCGGGACGCAGCGCCTCGCTCGGGTACCTCGACTACAGCCACCCGATCTTCGAGGTGTTCAAGGCGCCGCGCAGCGGCGACTTCTCGGCCGCGCACGTCTTCCGCTACCGCGCGCTGCAGACGGCCCCGACCGATCGCATCCTGGCCCGATACGACGACGGCGCGATCGCGGCGGCGGAGCGAAAGGTCGGCGGCGGGCGCGCGATCCTGTGGACGACGACGCTGGACGACTCCTGGACCGACATCGCGGTCAAGCCGGTGTTCCTCCCGCTCGTGCATCAGCTGGTCCGCTACCTCGCACACTACGAGCCACCGACCTCGTGGCTGACCGTCGGCCAGGTGCTCGACCTGACCGCGCGCGCCAAAGGCCGCGGCGATCGCTCTGACCGCATCGTGGTCACGCCGTCGGGCGAGCGCATCTCTCAGTCGGCTGAAGGCGAGGGCAACGAGGGGCTGCTCGAGCTCAGCGAGCAGGGCATCTACGAAATCCGTCCGGCGGGGGCAGCCGGCGGCCGTCCCGAGGCGATCGCCGTCAATATCGACCCCGCCGAGTCCGACTTGAGCGCCATCGACCCGCGGGAGCTGGTGGCGGCAGTGACCGGGCACGCGACGCCGACCGCGGCGCAACCAGTGCCGTCTCAAGAGATGACGCGGGAAGAGTCGGAGCGGCGCCAGAGCCTGTGGTGGTACTTGCTCATGGCCGGCCTGCTGCTGCTGGCGGCGGAAACCGTGATCGCGAATCATCTCTCGCGCAAAGAGAAATTCCTGTAGGCGCGAGCGGGTGTAATCTTTCCCTCAGGGAGAATCGGCGCATGGACCCACGCACGGAGCTGGTCGACGTCATTCGTCGGGTGCGGAATCGGTGGCGCGGG
>DATASG010000072.1:0-3281 GCA_036269295.1 Vicinamibacterales bacterium
GAGCAGGCAGACCGCCAACACCGCGACAACCAAATGGAACCGACGTCTCATGAACGCCCTCCTCTTTCTCTTTCTAAACACGCGCACCGTTCAACCGCTGTGCGCTTCTGGACCTGGTAGTGCATTCCCGATAGGCAAACACCATGCTCGACTGTGAAGGGTCGGAGATTAACATCGAAGATGAGGCGGCGCAACGAGTTGCGAGGGTTTTCGCCTAAGACATCCGGAGACATTTGGGCGATTATCCAACCATCAGGATCGGTGGATTCAGTTGCCCGGATTCGGACAGAGGGAAGATCCGCATTATTATCGAGCCTTCGATGAGGAAACACCGCTTTTCGGCGGCCGTCATCGCCCTGTGTCTCGCGCTGATCTCGTCGGCCCGAATACGCACACAGGGGGAACCTGCAGCCGCTCCCCGGACGCCGCAGGGTGCGACCCAGGTTGGTGCCGCGGTCTGCGCATCGTGCCATCAGGACATCCACGCCGAGTGGAAGAGCGGCCGCCACAGCAAAATGATCCAGGCCGCGACCGGCGCCAGCGTCAAGGGCGATTTTTCGAAAGCACGCATCACGTTGCACGGCCAGCCGTTTCAATTGCGCGCCGCCGGCGGCACCTACTTCATTACCGAGTCGAACATCACCGGCACGCCACGCGAGCATCGCGTCGACTTCACCCTCGGCAGCCGGCGCATCCAGCATTACCTGGCCACGATCGAGAACGGCCGGATCATCGTGCTCACGCCGAGCTGGGACGTCGAGCGGCAGACCTGGTTCGACAACATGGAGATCGTTCGTCCTGACGAAGACGCGCGGACGCCCGTTCAGCAGTGGAACAAGAACTGCGTCGGCTGCCACGTCAGTCAGCAGGACAATCACTACCAGCCGGCGACGCACGTCTATGCGACCGCCTTCGCCGATTTCGGCACCTCGTGCGAACGGTGTCACGGACCGGGCAGCGCGCACGTCGCGCAATATCGCAACGCGGGAAGCGCAGCGGCGGCCGTCGATCGCGCGATCGTGCGGCCGACCCGGCTCGATCCGGCCACCAGCAGCATGATCTGCGCGCAGTGCCACTCGCTGCGCGACGTGATTGCACCGGGCTATTCCGCTGGTGCGAACTACTTCGACTACTTCCAGCCGATCCTCGAGTACGGACCCCGCAAGGAATCCGACCCGACCTACTGGCAGGACGGCCGCCCGCGCCGTTTCTCCAACGACGCGATGGGTCTCTGGCAGAGCGCCTGCTACCTCCGTGGCGGCGCCACCTGTACCAGCTGCCACCGCGATCCCCACCTGCCCGACGTCGACAAGAACCCGCAGCTTGCTCTGGCCGCGAGCGATGCCTTGTGCGTGGGCTGCCACAAGGCGATCGGTGACGCGGTGACCACGCACACGCGCCACCTTGCGGGAAGCGCCGGCAGCTCCTGTGTCGAGTGCCACATGCCGAAGACCGTGCTGAGCATCAAGGCTCGGATCCGCGATCACTCGATGAGCCTCCCGGCACCGGAGAATACGGTCCGCTTCGGCATCCCCAACGCCTGCAGCGAGTGCCATACAGACAAGCCGGCGTCGTGGGCGGTCGATACGCTCACGGCGTGGTGGCCAAACGGGCGCCGCCTGGCGCTGGTGGATCGCGCCGAGGCCTTCACCGGCGGACGCGCGGCACGGCCGGAGGCGCTCGATCGCCTGATCGCGATCGCGCGCGGCGACGCGGCAGCGCCGCTGGTGCGGGCCAACGCCATCGGCTACCTGTCGAACTATCCGGACGGACGCGCGTTGGCGGCGTTGTTCAACGCCGCGAAAAGCGACCAGGCGGTCATCCGATCGGCGGCGTTGTCGGCGCTCGGCACCGTCAAGGGAGGCGAGGCTGCCCGCCGCTCGACGCTGCTTGCCGCGCTCGACGATCCGACGCGTGCGGTCCGCATCGCGGCGCTGACGGGGCTGATCAACCTCGGCGGCAAGCCGCCCGAGGGCGACGATGCGGCGCGGTTCCGCCGCGTGACGCTCGAGTTCGCCGCGCGCGCGCGCCTGTACGAGGACGACGCAGCGATGCAGCGCGACCTCGGCCTGGTGCGGATGCTCGCCGGCGATCTCGATCCGGCGGCGGACGCGCTCCAGATCGCCATGGACCTCGAAGCGGATCGGCCGTCGGTCAGGTTCTTACTGGGGATGGTGCGATTCGGGCAGCGCCGCCTGGACGAAGCGGCGGCGCTGTTGAAGCAGGTGAAGGCCTCGGACCCGTACTACGCGGCGGCGCAGACGCAGTTGCGAAAGCTGCAGCCGTAAGTATCGGAAGAAACCGCGAAGAGCGCAAAGAACGCAGAGACGGTTTTCTTACCTTCGTGTCCCGTGGTCCTTTGTGTTGACTCAACCCGCGATACGAAGATCTCGAACCCGCGCTAGTGCGCGCGCCCCTCGACCTGTTTGAGCGCCTCGTCAATCAGACGTTCGTTGTCCTCCTTGGTGAGATTCCGCTGGATGATCTTCGAGGCGATCATCACCGACAGGTCGACCGCTTCGCGCCGGATCTGCTCCAGCGCCCGGCTGGTCTGGAGCTGGATCTGCCGCTCCGCGTTGGCGATCAGCTTGTCGGCGTCGGCTTTGGCACGCTGACGGACTTCCTCCCTCAACCGCTCGGCGTCACGACGCGTTTCCTCGAGGATCGCCGCCGCCTCGGTACGCGCGCTCTGAAGCTTCGCCGAGTAGTCCTTCAGTCTCGCTTCTGCTTCGTCGCGGTCCCGCTTGGCGTCGGACAGCGCCTGGTGGATGAACTCCTCGCGTTGCTGCAGCAGCCCCAGCACCGGCCCCCAGGCAAACTTGCCCAGCACGATGACCACGATCACGAAGATCCCGAGCGTCCAGATCGCATTGCCCAGATCTCCGGCGAACGGACTGAGCGCCGGCGCGTCTTCAGCGGCACTGATCGGGACCGCCATCAGCGCCAGAAACGCAACGATCAGCAGCTTCTTCATGGAGTCTCGCCTCAAAATTTTAGTGAGTCCAGGGATCGTGGCCCGACGCCCGTATCCCTGGAGCCTTCTGCTACGCCTTCAGGACCGCCATCATGCCGACGACGACGGCGAACAACGTCGCGCCTTCGATCATCGCCGCGGTGATGATCATCGCCGTCGAGATCTGGCCGGCTGCCGCAGGCTGGCGCGCCATCGACTCGACCGCCGACCCGCCGATCCGGCCGATGCCGGCGGCGCCGCCCATGATCGCGAGACCCGCGCCGATCGCGCCGCCGAGCCAGGCCGCGCCCTGGCTCGTCAGGAACGT
>DATASG010000073.1:0-3367 GCA_036269295.1 Vicinamibacterales bacterium
CTGCGGCGTGTTCCTGATGGACATGGGCGAGTTCAAGACGATGAATGCGGTGTACGCACGCATGTTCGGCGATCACCGTCCGGCGCGCACGACCGTACAGGTCGCGGGGCTCCCTGGCGATGGCCTGCGCGTGGAAATCGACGCCATCGCTTACGTGCCCTAGAGGACAGGCCGCTGCGACCGGGACGGATCGTTCCTTTTGTGTCCATCGTCTCCTGTGTGCCCTTCGTCCCCTTTGTGTCCTTTGTTTCCTTCGTGTCCTTGTCTCTTCGGTTGAAACCGTGACCCAAACGCAAGCCGCAGCAATCGAGCCTAGCGCGTGGACGACCATCCGCGAGTCGATCGCCGGGTCGCATCACGGCTCGTATACCGAAGGCTCGATCGATCGCGCGATCGTCCTGCTGGCGATCCCGATGGTGCTCGAGCTCGTGCTCGAGTCGGTGTTCGCCGTGGTCGACGTCTTCTTCGTGTCGCGCGTCGGCCCGGACGCCGTCGCCACCGTCGGTCTGACCGAGGCGATGATGACGATGATCTACGCGGTGGCGATGGGTCTCGGCATGGGCGCTACCGCCACGGTCGCCCGCCGCATGGGCGAAAAGGATCCGGAGGGCGCCGCGGTCGCTGCGGTGCAGGCGATCGCGCTCGGCCTGCTCGTCGCCGTTCCGGTTGGCCTGCTCGGCTTCTCCTTCGCCCGGCCGATCCTGGCGCTGATGGGAGCCACGCCCGACGTCCTGGCCCACTCCTCGTTCACCGCCATCCTGTTCGGCTTCAACGGCGTCATCCTGATGCTGTTTCTCATCAACGCCGTCTTCCGTGGCGCGGGCGACGCGGCGATCGCGATGCGCGTGCTGTGGATCGCCAACGCGATCAACATCTGCCTCGATCCCTGCCTGATCTTCGGGCTCGGACCATTCCCCCGCCTGGGCGTGACCGGCGCCGCGGTGGCGACGACGACCGGACGCAGCATCGGCGTGCTGGTGCAGCTCTACTTTCTCTCACGCAGCGACGGCCGCATCGTCATCCGGCCGCGGCACCTTCGGCTCAATCCATCGGTGATGCTGAATATGGTGAGGCTGTCCGGCAGTGCCGTGTTCCAGATGTTCATCGGGACCACCAGCTACATCGGGGTGATGCGCATCATCGCCTCCTTCGGCAGCGTTTCGGTGGCCGCCTGCACCATCGTCATCCGGATCATCATGTTCGTGCTGATGCCGTCGTGGGGACTGTCGAACGCGGCCGCGACGCTGGTGGGTCAGAATCTGGGCGCCGATCAACCGGAACGGGCGGAGACGTCCGCGTGGCGCGCGTGCTGGTTCAACGTCGCCGTGCTTGGGCTGCTCGGGATGCTGTTCGTGGCCTTCGCGGATGTCGTGGTCGGGTGGTTCACTCGCGATCCCGAGGTCGCACCGATGGCGACCCTTGGCCTTCGCATCATCAGCGGCGGCTTCCCGTTTTATGCCGCCGGCTACGTCCTCACGCAATCGTTCAACGGCGCCGGCGACACATGGACGCCAACGCTGATCAACCTCGGCTGCTTCTGGATGTTCGAAATCCCCCTGGCCTACATCCTCGGCCGAACGCTCGGTTACGGACCGCCGGGCATCTTCTGGGCAATGGCGGTGGCGTTTTCGGTGATGTCGATGGTGAGCGCCTGGCTGTTCAGGCGAGGAACCTGGAAGCTGAAACGCGTCTAGTGACCTGTCGCGAGTACCAGACCACGACGCGGCTTGCCGCTCCGCGTCGTCGGCGCCTGTTTTTCTAGCAGATCGATGAAGGCGTTGGCGTAGTTGACGCCGGCGAGATCTTTGGGCATCACCGCGCTCCAGACCCGGTGCATGCCGCGCGCCGGCAGCGCCCGCCCGATCAGGCTTCCGGCGTCAAGGAGCGGCTGCACCGCCCAACGCGCCAGGATCGCAACCCCCAGGCCCGCCTTGACCAGTTCGGTGATCGCCTCGGTCAACTGCACCTCCTCGACCCTCGCCGGCGCTGCGCCCGCCGGCAGCAGCACGTTCTGCAGCGCTCCGCTCTCGTTCCTGGGCGGGTAGACGAACAGGGTCTCCTCGCGCATCTGCGCCAGCCGGACGCGCGTCTGCCGCGCGAACCGATGATGCTTCGACGCAATCAGTACCAGCTCGTCGTCGAACACACGGCGCGAGATGAGGCGGCGATCGCGCACCGGCGTGCTCATCAGCCCGAGATCGATTTTGCCGGCCAACAGCATCGCCACCGGTCGATGGGTCGCGGCGACGTCGATGCGCACTTCAACTCTGGGAAAGGCGCGGCGATATCGGAGCAGCAGCGGCGGCAGCCAGTGATAGCAGGTGTAGCACTCGGTGGTGATGCGCAGCGTGCCGGCGCCATCGCGCCCCATCTCGCGGATCTCCCGTTCGGCCTGCTCCAGCCGCCCCAGGACGTCGGTCGCGGACGCCAGCAGCCGCTCGCCGGCCGGCGTCAGCACCAGGCGCTTGCCGATGCGCAGGAACAGCGG
Organism: Vicinamibacterales bacterium; assembly: GCA_036269295.1. Classification (GTDB taxonomy): domain Bacteria; phylum Acidobacteriota; class Vicinamibacteria; order Vicinamibacterales; family CAVVIG01; genus CAVQFC01. The sequence continues at coordinate 2,489 of DATASG010000073.1, forward strand.
CGTGCCCAGGCGCGATTCGATGTCGCGCAGCTGATGGCTGAGCGCCGACTGGGTCAGGTGGAGCTGATGGCCGGCGCGCGTCAGGCTGCCAACGGCGGCAACCGCCGCGACCAGGCGCAGGTGGCGGACTTCGAGATCCATCACGTGAGGCTACTTCATCATCGCTATGACGATAAAGAGTCTTGCTCATCGATGCTGGAGCCCGGACCAGGCTCCGGTGCCCGACCGCGTTACTGCGTTTTCACAATGCTGTAGCGCGCGGAGCGGGCGAAGGGGTGTCACTGTACCGTGCGGGTCGGGCCAAGGGTGACCTTGCTGACCCCGCGAAAAGCGATCTAGTGAACGTGGACCGCCGCCGCCGTCAGCGCTCGCATCGCCTGCCAGTCCACGTCGACCACGGCATAGAGTACCTGGTCGAGGTATTCGCCGTTCTTCTGGAACGATTTCCGCAGCACGCACTCCTGCACCGCGCCGATCTTCTGCAGCGCGCCGTTGCCGCGTCCGTTGCGCACCGCGGACCGGGCTTCGAGCCGGTGAACGCCGAGGGTGGCGAAGGCGAAGTCAAGCACGAGGTCGGCGCCGTCCTGGAACACGCCCGTGCCCCAGAAAGGCGAGCCGATCGCAAAGCCCCACTCGGCGGTGCCGAAGTTCGGTGCCGTTTCGCGGAGCTGGAAGATGCCGATCGCGGTGTCGTAGCCGGCGAGCGTTACCGCGAAGCAGGCATAGGTGCCCTCCGCGCGCTGACGAAGCGTCCAGCTGATGAAGCGTTCGAAGCCTTCCACCGTGCTCGGCGGCGGCGAGATGAAGCGGGAGACCTCCTCGGTGGTCAGCAGCGCGAAGAGCGACGGTGCATCCGAGGCGCGCAGCTCTCGCAGCACC
>DATASG010000074.1:0-10886 GCA_036269295.1 Vicinamibacterales bacterium
CGTCACGGACGGGACGGGTTCGCCCGCGAGCAGCCGCGCGTACAATTTTGGCTGGTCGTCATTCCACACCGCCCACTTGCGGAAAATACTCTCGAGTGTGCCGTCCCTCATCGCTCGGCGGAAGATCTCGTCGAGGCTGTCGCGCAGCGGCGCGTTGCCCGCCGAGAGCACGCCGACGTAGTGGCCGGTGGCGACCGTCTGCGGCTGAATCGTGAAGCCGGGCATCGCCCTGCGGCGCCGCTCGGCAAGCACGTTGTCGAGCAGCACGGCGTCGACGCGTCCGATCACCAGATCGCTGTAGGGATGCACGTCGTCTTCGTAGGACACCACGCGGAGGCCGTGCTCCCGCTCGGCGCGAAGCAGAATCTCGTGAGCGATGGTGCCGGCGAGAGTGCCCACGGTCTTGCCGCGCAGATCGGCCAGCGAGCCGAACCGCGTCGCGTCGGCGTTGCGAACGCTCAGCACTTCGCGGAATTCGTAGTAGGGCAGGGTGACCGAGAGCGCGGCGCGGCGCGCGGGCGTGTCCTCGATCCCGCTCAAGCCGATCTCCGCGTCGCCGCGGGCGATGCTCTGATCGATCGAGGTGAAGGTGATGTTCAGGAATTGCGGTGTCCGGCCGACTCCGGCCGCGAGCAGAGCCGCGACCTCGACGTCGAACCCGGTCACGCGCTCAGGGTGCGAGGGGTCGGCCTCGACAAAAGGCGCGCCTCCTTCAGGGTCGCCCGCCCAGCGCAGGACAGGCGACGGCTCGGGGGCCGCCAGCAGAAGCGATCGTCCGGTGTCGACCGGAGCCGGGAAGATGAGCAGGGCGCCGAGGATCAGCGTGCGGCGGGCGAGAAACACTGGAGTAGATTCTACTGGGAGGCTGGCGATGGCGAGTGTGGCGTTTCTGGGGACGGGGATGCTGGGCGGCGCGATGGTGGAAGGCATGCTGCGCCGGGGCGACGCGGTGACGGTGTGGAACCGGACGGAGGCGAAGGCGCGCGCCCTGCAGTCGTTCGGCGCCACCGTGGCGGCGACGCCGGGCGACGCGGTCGCCGGGGCCGACCGCGTGCACATGACGCTGCCCGACGACGAGGTCGTCGATCAGATTGTGGCGGCGTTGACGCCGCGGCTGCCGAAGGACGCGATCGTCATCGATCACACGACCGCCTCGCCGCGGGGGACCGTGGCGCGGGTCGCCCGGCTCAACGCCGCCGGCGTGAAGTTCCTGCATGCGCCGGTCTTCATGTCGCCGCAGATGGCCCGCGACTCCATTGGCATCATCCTCGCCGCGGGTCCGCAGGCGGTTTACGACGCGGTGCTCGACACGCTTGAAGCGATGACCGGCGAGGTCTGGTATCTCGGCGAAGCAGGCGACCGTGCCGCCTCCTACAAGATTTTCGGCAACTCGATGCTGTTCGTGATCGCAGCCGGCCTGAGCGATGTGTTCGCGATGGCGAAGGGACTCGGCATCCCGGCGACCGAGGCGCTGGCGGTCTTCTCCAAATTCCAACCCGGCGGGCTGATCAAGTCGCGCGGCGACAAGATGGCGCGCGGCGACTTCAGCGCCAGCTTCGAACTGACCATGGCGCGCAAGGACATGCGATTGATGCTGGAGGCCGCCGCGGGCCAGCCGCTGACCGTGCTGCCGGGCATCGCCAAGGCGATGGACGATGCGATCGCCAAAGGCCACGGCCAGGACGATCTCGGTGCCATTGCGGCCGAGGTGGTGCGATGACACAGTGGCAGGACGGGCAGGAGAGGCGGGAAGGGCAGGAGGGGCAGGTGGGACGCGTCGGTCGGGCTTGCCCACCGAAGCGCGGAGCGCGAAGGTGGGTGGGTCTGGTGTGTCTGGTGGGCTGGCTCGGGCCTGTCCTTGCGCAGCAGGCCCCGATCAATCCCCTCGCGCCGTTCATCAAAGTTCAGGCACCGGTGGTCGCGCTCACGCACGTGCGTGTGATCGACGGCAGCGGCGTGCCCGCGCGCGAGAACCAGATGATCGTGATCCGCGACGGGAAGATCGTGCAGATCGGCTCGTTGGGCGGCGACGGGGACCCGGCGCCGCCGCCGCGTGAGGCGCAGGTCATCGACCTCACCGGCAAGACAGTCATCCCGGGCCTGGTCATGCTCCACGAGCACCTCTACTACACCACCGGCCCCGGCGTGTACGGCCAACTGGGCCTCAGCTTCTCCCGCCTCTACCTCGCGGGCGGCGTGACGACGATGCGGACGGCGGGAAACGTGAATGGGATCATGGACATCAACATCAGCCGCCGCGTCGCCGCCGGCGAGCTGCCCGGCCCCGACATCGATGCGACGGCGCCGTATGTCAACGGCCCGAGCGCGTTCCTCCAGATGCACGCGGTGAACAGCGCCGACGAGGCGCGGGCGCACGTCGACTACTGGGCGAACCAGGGGGCGACGTCGCTGAAGGCGTACATGCAGATCTCACGCGCGTCGCTGAAGGCGGCGATCGACTACGGCCACCGCCGCGGGATGAAGATCACCGGACACCTGTGCTCGGTGACCTACACTGAGGCGGCCGACCTCGGCATCGACAACCTCGAACACGGGTTCTTCGCCGCCACCGACTTCGTCGCCGAAAAGCAGCCGGACGTCTGTCCGGGCCAGGCGCGCGGCCAGCAGACGATCGCCGCGCTCGACGAAGAAGGGGCGCCGTTCAAAGCGCTCGTGAAAAAGCTCGTGGACAAGCACGTCGCCCTGACGTCGACGCTGACCGTGTTCGAGACCTTCACCCGCGGCCGACCGCTGCCGCCGGGGCTCGACGTGCTGACGCCTCAACTGAAAGACAACTTTCAGCGCGCCTACGATCGCGTGGCGCAGAACACGCAGTCGGTCTACGCGGCGCTGTTTCCGAAGGCGATGCGTCTCGAGCGCGCGTTCGCGAAGGCGGGCGGGATGCTGGTCGCCGGGACCGACCCCACCGGTGCGGGCGGCGTCGTGCCCGGCTACGCGGATCAGCGGCAGATCGAGCTGCTGGTCGAGGCGGGGTTCACGCCGGTCGAGGCGATTTCGATCGGGACGCTGAACGGCGCCAAGTACCTCGGCCGGGACGCGCGGATCGGATCGATTGCGCTCGGAAAACAGGCGGATCTGGTGGTGCTGACGGGGAATCCTGCGACGACGATCGCGGACATTCGCCGGGTCGACACGGTGTTCAAGAACGGCGTTGGCTTCGATCCGCAGAAGCTGGTGGAGTCGGTGAAGGGGCAGGTGGGGATCTGGTAGCTCAGAAAGTTACGAAGAACAAAGACCGAAGGCCGAAGACGAAGCTGCGCGGCGCCACAGCAATTCGGACTTCGGACTTCGGACTTCGTACTTACTCTTGCTTTTACTGCCCCGCAGTCGTGCTCTTGGTGCCGGCTGGCTTGAGGGTCAGCTTCTGCAGCCGCCAATTGAGCAGCTCGGCGACGAAAATCTCGTTCTCGCTCGGGCACGCAATCTCGTGGATCCAGCCGAACTGCTTGGGCTGATGTCCTGACTTCCCGAGCCACCCCAGGACCTTGCCGTCCGGCACCGAGAGCTTGTAGACGCGGCCGGGGAATGCGTCGGAGCTGTAGAGGAACTGCTGCCCGGCCGCGTTGGGCGGCGTGACACAGATGGCCCACGGCGCGCCGCTCTGGGCGGCGGCTCCCTCGGCGGTCGGCGTCGGACCCATCCACGGCCTCGCGTCGGGCGGCACCGGCACGTCGATCTTGATCTCGCGCACCATCGTGTTGGTCTTCGGGTCGATCACCTGAATCCGGCGGTTGCCGCGGTCGCCGACGTAGATATTGCCCTTGGCGTCGTACGAGATCGTATGCGGCGTGTTGAGCTCGCCAATCTTGGTGCGTCCGGGTTCGCCGATGGAAGTGACCCAGTCGCCGTCCCTGGTGAACTTGGCGACGCGCGAGTTGATGTAGCCGTCGCTGATGTAAATGTTGCCGTCGGTGTCCCAGGCGACGTCGGTCGGCTGGCGGAACTGGCCGTTGACGGGCGGCAGCGGCGGGTTCACGCGCTTCCACGGCTCCGCCTCGTCGGACGCCTCCTTCTTCCGGCCGAACACCATCGTGACGTGCCCTTCCGGGTTGAAACGGACGATCATGTCGGACCCCTTGTCGATCGCCCAGAGGTTGTCGTCCTTGTCGAAGCGGATCGCGTGCGCGTACGACCAGGCGTAGAGGCCCTTGCCGATCTCGCGCAGGAATTTGCCGGTCTTGTCGAACAGCAGCACCTGCGATGCGGTGGCGCCGTAGGCGGGACCGCCGGCGCTGTTGGAACGGGTGAAGATCGCCACGTCGCCCTTCGAATTGACGGCGACGCCGGACACTTCGCCGACGTTCATGTCGGGCGGCAGCTTCAGGAAGTTGACGTTGCCTTCGAACGGAATCTCAGGGACCGGCTGCTGCACATATACCGGCTGCTGCACATATGATGTCGCGGCGCCGAGGAGCGCGATCAGCGTGACGATGATTGGTTTCATGGCTTCTCCTCTTGAAGGCCACGCGCGCACTCAGGCCCTTGCTGGCTTGGTTCTGGCGGGCTCGGTTCCCGTGGCGCGGCCAGTATGGCGATCGGTGCGGCACGGATCAAGCGCTATCCGCGGGCCCGCTGAGCCATGGCCAGACTCTCGAGCAACGGTTCGGTTTGCCGCAACGACAGACAGGCGTCGGTAATGCTCTGGCCGAACACCGCAGGCCGGCCAGGCACGTAATCCTGCCGCCCTTCGACCAGGTGGCTCTCGAGCATGACGCCGAAAATGCGACGGGAACCGGCCGCGACCTGCGCGCCGATGGCCTCGGCGACGGCGGCCTGCTTCTGATGATCCTTGAGGCTGTTGCCGTGCGAGCAGTCGACCATCACGCTCTCGCGCAGGCCCTTCGAGGCGAGGCGGGCACCAACCTTGGCGATGTGCTCCGCGTCGTAGTTGGGGCCGGTGCGGGTGCCGCCGCGGAGAATCACGTGACAGGTATCGTTGCCGACGGTGTGGAAGATCGCGGAGACGCCCTGTTTGGTCACCGACGGAAACCAGTGCGGCGAACGCGCCGTCAGCACGGCGTCGACGGCGATCTGGGTGCTGCCGTCGGTGCTGTTCTTGAAGCCCACCGGCATCGACAGACCCGAGGCGAGCTCGCGGTGGACCTGGCTCTCCGCGGTGCGCGCGCCGATCGCCACCCACGACGTCAGGTCGGCGATGTGCTGCGGGATCTGGGTGTCGAGAAACTCCGATCCGGTGGGCAGCCCGAGATCGTTGACCTCCAGCAGCAGCTGCCGCGCCAGGCGCAGACCCTTGTTGATGTGGAAGCTCTCGTCGAGATCGGGGTCGTTGATCAGCCCCTTCCAGCCGACCACGGTCCGCGGCTTCTCGAAGTAGGTGCGCATGACGACGATCATGCTGTCCGCCAGCCGATCGGCGATCGGCTTGAGGCGCGAGGCATACTCGAGCGCCGCCGTCGTGTCGTGAATCGAGCAGGGGCCGACCACGACCACCAACCGCGGATCGCGGCCTTCGATCACGGCGGTGATCGCGGCCCGCGCGTCCGAGACGACATTCGACGCGCGCTCGCTGACCGGGATCTCCTCGGCCAGGATCGCCGGCGGAATGAGCGGCCGGACGTCGCGGATGCGAAGATCGTCGGTGCGACGGATCATGAGCCGGTGATCGAGTAGCCGTGCTCCTGCGCCCGGTTTACCGCGACGATTCCCGCCGGCACCAGCCGGGCCCTGTCAATCAGGTTGGCTGCCAGCTCCTTGTAGATGGCGTCGGCGGTGCCGCCGGTGGCGCCAGCGATCATGCTGGCGATGCCGTGGGTCGACAGGTTGCAGATCGCGAACTGCACGCCGAACTTGATCAGACCGGCCAGCCCGCGCGCGCGTGCCGGCGCCTGGGGGGCCACGGGCGTGAAGGGGTTCACCTTCGGCGCGTCGTGGGTATTCGGATCGACGAACTCGGCGCGCTTCGCCAGCGTCGCGCCATACTTGGCCCAGATTGCGTCGTTGAAGGCGAAGGGCGCCGAACGGTGCCGCATGCAGACGATGACCGCGAGATCGGCCTGGTCCAGGGCGTAGTCGCCGCGGTTCGCGGTGTAGAAGTTGCCTGCGAACTGGATGGCATCCTCGAGCGCTTCGGGCTTGGTAGTGTCGAAGAACAGCCGATGCTTGCCGGGCAGCTGATCGTACCAGTCATCGCGGTCGTGGCGGGCGGGCTGCCAGCGTCCGTCCGCCACCGTCTGCGCGTGCGCGACCGTCGCGCCGGCGACGAGGGTGGCGCCGGCGGCCGACGCGGCGACGCCCAGATTCGACAGAAAGGAGCGGCGTGACTTCGTGGCCATGAAGTGAATAATACCCCTATGCCGTTTCTGGTTCGACTGCTGGTCAACGCGGCGGCGTTGTGGGTTGGCACCCAGGTGGTCCCGGGCGTCACGTTCGACGGCGGACCACTGCCGATGCTCGGCGTCGCGCTCGTGTTCGGGGTGCTGAATGCGTCACTGCGTCCGCTCGCACAGATCCTCACCTTCCCGCTGATCATCGTCACGCTCGGGATCTTCGCGCTGGTCATCAACGGGCTGATGCTGTGGCTGACCAGCGCGCTGTCGTCGAGGCTGGGGCTGGGATTTCACGTCAGCGGATTCTGGGCCGCCTTCTGGGGCGCGCTGGTGGTCAGCCTGGTCAGTCTGGTGCTGTCGATGCTGATTCGCGATCCGGCGAGACGGATCGCCCGGTGATCGCAGCCGGGCACGGCCTAGAAGTCGACGTTCAGCGTGAACGGTTTGGCGCTGATGGTGACGTTGAAGCGACGCTCGCCTCCGGCGGCGCGCTTGACCACGATCTCGTGGACGCCGAGCGGAACCGGTGTCGCACTCATCGGGGTGTCGCCGAGGCGGGTGCCGTCGAGCCAGACCTCCGCCGCGTCCGATGCGGTTACGGTCAGGGACGATGGATCCGGCGTCAGCTGCAGAGTGGTCGCGTCGCCCGGCTTCACGTCCACTTGCCGGACCACTTCATAACCGAGGGCACGGTTCACCAGCTTCAGCTCGTGCGCCCCTGCCGTCAGCATGATCTGATGGCGGTCGTCGGCGCGCAGCACGCGGCCGTTCTCGCTGACCGTCACTTCGAAAGGCGAGTACACGGTCACAAAGCCGGAGAAGATCGCTTCGTCGACCGCGGCGGTTGCGTTGGCGGAGACGCTCACCGTGCGAGTCACCGTGCCAGCGTCGCTCTGCAACGCCACTTCGTGGTTGCCGGTGCTGACATCCGTGATCGTCAGCGGCGTGACGCCGCGCGCCTTGCCGTCCACCAGCACCTGCGCTCCGGGAGGCGTCGAGCTCACCCGCAGCGCGCCCGTGCCCTTCCTGACTGGGACCGCAGCCACCGGTTTGGGCTCGACCGCGGCGGGGCGCGCGGGCTTCGCCGGCAACGAGCTCCAGAAGTATCGTGCCCCAGCGATCGTGGCCGCGAGCAGCGCCGCCGCTATCACCCCGCGCACCAGCCACCGCCGTGCCGGACTGCCCGGCTCGAGCCACGGGAGGGCGGTCCCGGCCGCATCCGGCGGAAGGTCGGGGCTTGGAAGAGGTGGAACCTCAAGGCTTGGAACCGGAAGGATCGGGGCGGAGACGGCCGGAGGTGGAATCTCGCGTCCGGCGCGCAGCGTGGCGACAGGGGCCGGCAAGAACTCGAAGTCGCCCGCGGACATCTCGGGCGCGGTCTCGGACATCGCCTCCGGACCGCTGGTCCAAGTGGCGCGGCGGGCGCGAACCCAGCTGGAGGCGGCATGGGCCGCCTGGATCAGCCCGTCGTTCTGCGGCAATGTGTCATCGTTGGCAGGCACAGACCAAAACTATAATTCGTTCTGCATTCACTGAATGACCGATTTACGCCGAAGCGCATCGACCGGTCCGTCGCCGGAGACCCATAGATCCCTACTCGTTGCCGCGGCCCGGCGCGAGCTCGACGCGCTGCGGGCGGAGCTCGACGTCAAGCTCGCCGCGCTCGACGCCGCTCTGGCGACGCCCGACGCCGGGCCCAGGCTGGAGCGCCTGGTCATCGATCTGGCCAGGGTCGCAACGGCTGAAGCCGAGTCAGCCGCCGCACGCGCGATCCTCGAGGCGCAGCTGGAGGCGCAGCAGACCGCGTCGGTAGCGGTGACGGAGGCGCGGGCCGCGCTCGAGTCCGCGTCGGCCGGCGCCGACGCGCTGCGGACGGAGCTCGACGCCAATCGCACGGCCACGGATGCGCTGCGGGCTGAGATCGGCGCAAGAGACCGCGCCATGAGCACCTTGCGCCAGGAGATCCGCGCAGGGGAAAAGACGGCCGAGTCACTTCGACAAGAGGTCGATGCGGAACGGGCGCTGGTCCAGGGCCTGCGCGCCGACTTCGAGCAACGCCAGGCCGCACTCGAGCGCGAGCGCGCGTCGGTTGCACGGCTCGGGCAGGAACGCGATGCCCTCCTCTCGTCGTTGGACGAGGCGCGGCTGGCCCTGGACGAGGCTGCCGGCGAGCTCCAACGCGCCCGCGGCGAGCATCGGTCGGCGAGCGAAGCCGACGCGGCGCGGATCGGCCAGCTGGAGCAGGCTCTGGAGCACGAGCGCGCCCGCGGCGCCGCGCTGGACACGGATCTGACGGCGCAACGCGCCGACGCCGCGGAGATGGCTTCGGCACAGACGCAGCTCGAGCGCGATCTGGCCGGCGCCCGGCAAGCGGCTGAGGAGCGGACCGCGGCCGACGATCGCACGCATCGGACAGCGATCGCGGCGCTCGAAGGGCGGATCGCAGAGCTGGAAGAAGCCGCCGACGCCGCGCTGGCCCGCGCGTCGGCTGCGGCCAGGGAGCAGGAGGCGCTAACCGCGGCGCTGGAAGTCGAGCGGCAACAGGCCGCCGAGGCATCGGCAGCGGCTGATGCCCGGCTGACCGCGATCGCCGGCGAGCGGTCCGAGACCGAGCGCGCCTGGCTGGAGGCGGAGACCAGGGTCGAGCAAGCTACCGCGGAACGCGACGGGCTCGCGACGCAGCTGGCTGCCGCGGCCAATGATGACGCCGCGCATCGCACGACGATCGCGGCTTTGGAGCGCCGGATCGCGGAGCTCGAGGAGGCCGGCGAGGCACTCCTTGCTCGCGAATCGGCGGCGGCCGCGGATCGCGAGGCGCAGATGGCGGCGTTCGAGGCCGAGCGGCAACGGACGGCCGAGGCGCAGGCCGCCGCCGAGGCGCGGCTGACCGCGATCGATGGCGAACGGGCCGAAGCCGAGCGCGCCTGGCTGGCGGCGGAGGCGCGGGTCGAAGAAGTGATCACGGACCGCGATGAGCTCGCGTCGAAGCTCGCCATCGCGGCAGACGACTCCGCGCATCGGGCGACGATCGCGACGCTCGAGGCGCGGATCGCAGAGCTCGAAGAGGCTGGCCATGCACTGCGTGCCCGCGAGTCGGCGGCGATCAACGATCGCGATGAGCTCGCGTCGAAGCTCGCCGTCGCGGCTGACGATTCCGCGCACCGGGTGGCGATCGCGACGCTCGAGGCGCGGATTGCGGAGCTCGAAGAGGCTGGCCGCGTCGCGCTCGCTCACGAGTCGGCGGCGGTCAGGGATCGCGAGGCGCTCACCGCGTCGTTGGAGACCGAGCGCCAGCGGATGGCGGAGGCGTGGGCGGCCGCGGACGCGCGGCTGACGGCGCTTGACGACGCACGAGCCGAGGCCGAGGCCGCACGGCTCGAAGCGGAGGAGCGCGCCGAAGACGCGATCGCGGAGCGGGACGAGTTGGGCGCGCGGCTGGCGGCGGCGGTGAAGTCGGTCCAAGGCATGAACGCGGCCGTCGACGAGCGGTTGGCCGCCATCGACGCGAAGCGGGCGCGGGCGCTGCAGCAGGCGGAGGAGCGCGCCGAGGCGGCGATCCGCGAGCGCGACGCGCTGGCGGCCGAGCTTGCGGCCCTCAGGTCCGAGCCGCCCGCGGCGGCGGACTCGGGGGCGTCGGAGCAGCTCGAGATGGCGCTCGAGCGGATCAACGCGCTGGAGCTGCAGCTGTTCGCGCGCGATCGCGGACCGCGGGACAAAGACGTCGAGCTTGCGCCGCTGCTCCCGCCGGCGCCACCCTCATCGATCGAGCGAGCGGGAACGCCGGCGAAGCGCTACGTGTTCAAGCCGCTCAAGCGGGTGCAAGTCGATCGCGTTCCGGCGCTGCTCGTCGACCTGTCATTGACCGGGGCACAGGTGATCTTCGCGGCGTCGCCGGAAATCGGACATATCGTGACGCTCACGCTGTTGTCGGATGACGCGCCCTGTTTCTGCCAGGGACGGCTGTTGTGGGCCCGGCGCGAGCAGACGGCGAAAGGACGCCCGTACCGATACCCTGCCGGCATTGCCTTCACGCAGGTGGACGACGCGGCGCTCGAGGCGTTCATCGAACGCCATGCGGTGGCTCAGGAATAAGGCGGCATCATGACGGTGCGGTGTAGAGCAACATGACCATCGCGACCAACAGCACGATGCCGGTCACGAGCAGCAAGCCGTACATGACTTCCCGATCTCTGTCGGACATGCGCCGCCGCGAGCGAGCGTGCCTCATAAGCGACCGATCCGGTGGCAACTGGTCGTTCAGCAGTGACGACCGTGGCCCTGGCATCCTGGCATAACCTACAAAGAAACCGTAGAGAGCGCAACGAAAGTCTTTTTCTACGAGGGCAGTGTCATGGTCAGGCCGTGGGTGGCGGGAGGAGCCGAGGCGAGTCGAATGGTGCGGAAGAGAGGATTCGAACCTCCACTGGATTGCTCCAACTAGCTCCTGAGGCAGAAGACGACGAACGCCGATAACAGCCGACCTCGGAAATGCGCAGCAAATCGGGGTCGGCTGTTTTCGTGTTCGGCCGTTCGAGGTCGATTGAGGACTCGTTTTTCGGATGGCGTTGCCCAAAATTT
>DATASG010000075.1:0-9126 GCA_036269295.1 Vicinamibacterales bacterium
GCCGTCGATCGCGTCGCGCGTGGTTTTTCTCGGCCCGGTGTGGGCGGAGCGCGCCGATCTGTACGCGTCGGCGCATTGCTTCGCGCTCGGCGCTCGAAAGGCGAGCTTTTCGATCCTGCTGCTTGAAGCGCTCGCGGCCGGTCTGCGCGTGGCGGCGCTGCCCGGCGAAGGGACCAGCCGCGCCGGCGAGCACTGGCGGCTGGCGGAGATGTCGAGGTCGGAGGCTCCGGAGGACTACGCCGAGGCGCTGCAGCGCGCGCTCGCGCCGTCGACGCCGGACCAGGTGGCGCGCGCACGGACGATGGCCCGGCGCCACGACTGGGGCGTGATCGTGCCGCGCATCCGCGGCGTCTACGACGAGGCGCTCCGTCAACCGGCCTTTCGGACATAGACGCAGAACCCGTCCATCATCTGCCCGCGGTCGTAGTAGGTCCGCACGAACGCCGACAGCAGTGGGTAATGGTCGATGGTGAAATTTGACTGTTCAGGCGCATCGTCGACGATCAGGCGCGGCTTCTCCGTCTCGAGATCCTCGAGGAGCGCCGGCCACAACTCGGGCACGGCCGCGGCGCGCGCCGACTCCGCGGTCGCCTTGGTGCTGCGGTGCTGCGACCCGTAGGTCCGGCCGGTCAGGAATTCGTTGGAGAGAAACCGTGTCGCGTAGCCGCGGTCGAAGTCGAACAGGACCTGAGACCGCTGCGTCCACATGAAGACGAGATCTTTCGGATCCGTCTGGGCGCGAACGAAGCGGACCAGGTCCGGAGCCGGCGCCTCGGCCGGCCGCGCGGCGTAATAGGCGAGGTTGACCATCCAGAAAACCGCGACCGTGACCGCAATGAACGCGCGGGCATGCCTGAAGACCGCGCCGTCCCGGCGATTGGCGGTCGCGTCCTCCGACGGATAGAGCCGTTCGGTCGCCAGCAGCACGAACGCGGGAATGGCCTGGACGATGTAGTGCGCGAAATAGTGGCCGCCGATGAAGAAGGGGAGGACGGAGAACAGGAGAAACATCAGCAGAAACAGATCGCGCTTGCCGAGCGGGCACCTCACCATCCGGGACACCTGCGAGCCCGCCAGCAGGATGAACGGAGCCTGGCCGGCCAGGACGACGGCAACCTGGCCGAGCGCCTGCGGCCAATAGAGCGCATGTGCGCTGACGTAGAACCGCTGGTACTGGATCAGGAACGCGAGGTCGCGCACGCCACCGATGCGGCGGTAGTAGGCCGCGATCGCGGCGAACGGAATCAGCCAGCCGACGCCCAGCATGGCCAGACGCCAGATTGGACGGTCGAAGCCATCCAGGGAACCGCGCCGCAGCGCCGGCGCACACACGAGGGTGAAGAGGTAAGCAGCGAGGATCGCCCCGGCCTGGTAGCGATACAGGCAGGCGACACCGATGAGCACTCCCGCCGGCAGGAGTTGGCGAGCCCGGCTGGCGAAGTCGTTCCTGACCATCAACCACACACCGGCGAGCACGAAGAGATTCGAGAGCAGCTCGGTATTCGAGGAGAGAAAGTCTTCTCCCCAGCCGGAGAAGCTCGCCAGCACGAACAGCAGCGCGGCGAGCTCGGGCCTGCGGGATCGTGGAAACAGCTCCCGGTAGATGTCCCGCACCAGCAGCGATGACAGGAACAGGCACACCATGGTCACGATCTTGACCGCGGTGACGTTGTCGCGGCCGAACAACCTGAAAATCGTGGCGTAGTGAAGAAAAACGAGTGGCGGTTTTGTGTCGATCGCGTTGCGATACAGCACGCCGCCTCGCATCAGCTTGTCGCTGACCAGCGAGTAATAGTCCATGTCGTTCAGGAAGCGGGTGCAGAAGACCGGCACGCTGAGGACGCAGATGCCGGCGAGACAGACGAGCAGCACGCGGCGTGGCGCCTCGGGTCCCGCGATCACCGCGAGCTGGCGTCGGAGCATGAGATAGTATGGCGCAAGGCCACGCACCACCTCGCCGAATGCCCTCAGCACTCGACTCACTGCGCGCGCAACTACCCGGTTTCCGGCTCGAGCTCTTCGTCGCGGCCGCGATCAGCGTCCACCTCGTCGCCGCGTGGTGCAACGGCGGCTTCCTGACCCCCGACGAGCACTACCAGATCATCGAGTTCGCTCAGTACAAGCTGGGTCGCCAGTCCGAAGCTGGCCTGGCGTGGGAGTTCGCCGAGACCATGCGTCCCGCGCTGCAACCCTGGATCGCCGCCGGCGCGATTCGCTTCGGGGACGCGATCGGGATCGTGTCGCCGTTCATCATCGCCTTGGCATTGCGGCTGGCGTCGACTCTGCTCGCGCTGTGGACTTCGTTCGAGCTCTGCGCCCGCACCTGCCGGGCGGTCGCGAGCCGCGGACTCAAACTGTTGGCGTTGTGGGTGACGTTCTTCTTTTGGCTGATGCCGACCGCCCACGGGCGATTCTCCTCGGAGAATTGGGGCGCGGCGCTGCTGGCCGCCGGTCTTTGCCTGATCATCGACGCCGCGGACGTGTGGGGCGCTCAGCGGACTCGCGGCGTCGCGCTGGCCGCCGGCGCAGGGCTCGCCTGGAGCGCCGCATTCTACTGCAGGTTTCAGCTCGCGGCGGCGATCGCCGGCGCCGCCCTCTGGCTGCTGCTGATACGACGGTCGCGGCTGACGCTGCTGCTGACGATGGCGTCGGCATTCATCGTCGGCAGCGGCGTGAACGAGATCATCGACCACTGGCTCTACGGTGTGTGGACGATCGTGCCCTACAACTACGTCATGGTGAACCTGGTCCACGGCAAGGCCGCCGGATTCGGCACCTCGCCATGGTGGACGGTGCTCGTCTACTTCGCGGTCGCGCTGATCCCGCCGTACTCGCTTTTTCTCCTGGCGCTCTTCGCCGGTGGGTGCTGGTACGGACGGCGAGAGCTCCTGGTGTGGACCGTGCTTCCATTCGTCCTTCTGCACACCGCGATCGGCCACAAGGAACCTCGCTTCTTCATCCCGGCCGTGTATTTCATCGGCCCGCTGCTCGCGTCCTCCATCCAGACGCTGCCGCCGCGGCTGAACGCCGCGCTGCTCGGATGGCGGCAGACGCTCCTGGGGCGGGCGGGCGTGATCAGCCTGTGCGCGGTCAACCTCGCGCTGCTGTGCACGACGATCGTCATGCCCACCAACGATACCTACCGCCTCGATCGCTGGTTGTGGAACGCGAGCCGAGGCGGTGAGGTCACGGTGTACGCGCTCGACCCGCCGTACCACACCCAGGATGCGATGACGAACACGTTCTACAGGAGCCAGAACGTGACCGTGGTTCCCGTCGAACGGGTCGAGCAACTGCGCGCCGCCGCCGGCCAGGGTTCGGCATTGGTGTACTACCAGGGCATCGAGCCGCCCGGACTCGTGTCGAGTGTGGGCACGTGCCCGCCGATCCTGCGCACCTTTCCAGTGTGGCTCGGGCGAGTGTCCGACCTGACCCATTTGCTGGACGTACACCTTGCGACCCTGTGCAGTCTGACCGCGAGGCCGGAGGTCCAGATGCGCCTGGTCACGGCGATCGCCGCACCCAGATGACTTCGACGCGCCCGACATCGGCGGCGATCGTCAGCGTCGTTGCCGGCACGCGGCTGCTGGTGCTGCTCGTGGGTCTCCTGGCGGTGACGATCGTCGGCGCCATCCCGCCCGTTCCCGCGCAAGTGCTCCGGGATGTCTCGGCGCATGAAGCGGCCAACCTGCTGGCGCGGTGGGACACGTTGTTTTACGACACGATCGCGACCTCTGGGTATCAGTGGGACCCGGCGCAGTTTCGCCGCGAGAACGTGGTGTTCTTTCCCCTCTACCCCCTGCTGATGCGGTGGGGCGGCGCCGCGCTCGGCGGCCGGCCGCTGCTCGCCGGGCTGATCGTCTCGCTGATCGCGTTTGCCGGCGCGATGATGCTCGTCTATCGGCTGGCGCGGCTTGAACTGGGCGGCGACTACGGCTGGCGCGTAGTCCTGCTCATCTCGACTTTTCCGTACGCCTTGTATTACTCGGTGGTCTATACCGAGTCGCTGTTCCTGTTGCTCACGGCGGGCGCGTTCTATGCCATGCGGCGAGGCCGTCCGATCTGGCTGGCGGTCTGCGGGTTGGCCTCGGGGATGACGCGTCCCAACGGATTCTGGCTCGCGCTGCCGCTCGCGTGCCTGGCGCTGTGGCCGCCGAAACTCGACGGGCCCGAGTCGCCGCGCGTGCCGCGCGTGTCACCGCGCACCGCGCTGTGGCTCCTCCTGGCCTGTGCGCCGATCGTCGGCGCGATCGTCTTCTCCATCTATTTGCAGGTGCGCTTCGGCGACGCGCTGGCATGGGTTCACGGCCAGGCGGCGTGGGGAACGCCGCTGCTCGGACGTCTCCCCGCTGTCGATCCTCCGCCGGTGCCGGGCCAGCCGGTCGTCACCCTGACCGAAGTGCTGGTCTACGTCGGCAACGTGGCCGCGTTCGTGGTGGCTGTCGCCTCGATTCGGCCCATCGCCCGGACTGTCGGACTGGCGTACGGTCTGTGGATTGCCGTCAACATCTTCCCGCCGGTCGCCGCGCACCTTTTCGTCTCGCTCGGCCGCTTCACTTCGGTGCTGTTCCCGGTGTTCTTCTGGATGGCGATCCGCATTCGGCGCCAGCGCGTGGCCCGTGTTGCGTTCGCGTTCGCCGCCGCCCAGCTCGTGTTGGCCGGCTGGTTCTTTCTATGGCGGCCGGTGGTGTGAGGCGCTAGAATGGCGCTGCCTTGGAGGTGTCTGATGAAGCTCTGGAATCATTCGCTCGCGATCGGCGTGCTGGTGGCGGGGCTGCTCGGCGCCAGCGCCGCGGCGCAGACCCGCAAGTCGACCGTCGTCGAGCTCGGCTCGATCGATTTTCCGACCTCGGCGAAGCCGGAGGCGCAGGCGCCGTTCCTCATCGGGGTGAAGGCGCTCTACAACTTCGAGTTCGACATCGCCGCCGAGGCATTCCGCGAGGCGCAGAAAGCTGACCCGGCGTTCGCGCTCGCCTACTGGGGCGAAGCGATGAGCTACAACCATCCGCTCTGGGCGCAGCAGGATCTGCCCGCCGCGCGCAAGGTGATGGAACGGCTGGCGCCGACCGCGGCGGCGCGCGCCGCCAAGGCGCCCGCAGGCAAAGAGCGCGAGCTCGTCGAATCGATCGAGATCCTGTTCGGCGCCGGCGACAAGCTCACGCGCGACATCGCCTACGCCGACGCGCTCAAGACCATGCACGCCAAGCATCCCGCCGACGACGAGATCGCGTGCTTGTATTCGCTCGCCCTGCTCGGCACCGCGCGGCCCGGCGTCTCCAATACGCGCAACGCCATGCAGGCTGCCGCGCTGGCGCAGGGTGTCTTCCAGCGGCACCCCAAGCATCCCGGCGCCGCGCATTACATCATCCACGCCTTCGACGATCCCGATCACGCCATCCTCAGCCTGACCGCCGCCCGCGAGTACTCGAAGATCGCGCCCTCCGCCGCGCACGCGCTCCACATGCCGTCGCACATCTTCGTGCAGCTCGGGATGTGGGATGACGTGATCGCGTCCAACGTGGTGGCCTACAAGGCGGCGGTGGATCTGGCCGACGCCAAGGGCCTGCCGCGCGGCCGCGAGGACTTCCACACGCTCTCGTGGCTGCAGTACGCGTATCTGCAGGAAGGCAAATTCGACGAGGCGCAGAAATGCGTCGACCAGGCCAAGGCGGTCGCCGACCGGGAGACGGCGGCGAACATCCGCGACGGCTACGCGGCGATGAAGGCGCGGCAGGTGGTCGAGACCGCGCGCTGGGAGAAGCTGGCGCTGCCGGTCGGGCCGGTGAAAGACGGTGGCGCCCCCGGCTACGACGGCAGCGCCGCCTATCTCGTGGCCGCGGGCCTGAGCGCGGCCAAGCTCGGCGATCTGGCAACCGCGAACGTGGCGCTCGACAAGCTCAAGGCGATGCGCACCCAGGCGGAGACCGGGTCGAACGCCTACCGCGCCAAGCCGTTCGCGATCATGGCCGATGAGGTTGGCGCCGCCGTCGCCGTGGCGCAGAAGGACACCGCCACCGCCGAGCGGCTGCTCAAGGAAGCGACCACGATCGAGCTGACCCTCGACGCCCCGTCGGGACCGCCGGAGCCGATCAAGCCGTCGTTCGAGATGTACGGCGATTTGCTGAGCGACCTCGGCCGCGGTCCCGAGGCCGCCGCGCAGTACCAGCAGTCGCTGCTGCGGATGCCGAACCGCCGCGCCGCGGTGCAGGGGCTGGCCAGGACACCGGCGACGCGCACCTCGCAGGCAGGTGGCAAGTGAGACGCTTTGCCGCGGCCGCGACGCTGGCGCTGAGCGCTGCGGCAGGAGGAGCCGGTCTGATCGCGCAGGAAACGCGGTCGGCGACCCTGCTGACGACCGAGCACTGGCTCGACTGGGAGCGCGTCAGCGACGCGCAGATTTCTCCGGACGGATCGCGGATCGTCTACACCCGCCAGCATGTGAACAAGCTCGAGGACAAATGGGACTCGGAGCTGTGGATCCTCAACGCTGACGGATCCCAGCAGCGGTTCCTCGTGAAGGGAGGCGCGGCTCGCTGGTCGCCTGACGGCAAGCGGCTGCTGTATCAGGCGGAGGGCGAGCCGAAAGGATCGCAGCTCTTCGTCCGCTGGATCGACGTCGACGGGCCGGCAACCCAGATCACGCACGTCATCGACCCGCCCCGCAGCGCGAAGTGGTCGCCGGACGGCAAGTCCATCGCCTTCTCGATGTTCGTGCCGGAGCAGGACAAGTGGTCGATCAGCATGCCGCCGGAGCCGAAAGGCGCGAAATGGACGCCGCCGCCGCGCATCGTCTCTAACCTGCACTTCCGTCAGGATCAGGTCGGCATGCTGGAGGACGGCTACACCCACCTGTTCATCGTCCCGAGCGACGGCGGCACCGCGCGCGATCTGACGCCCGGCAAGTGGAGCGTCGGCGCCGGCGAGCTCCGCTCGGGCGGCGCGCTCGACTGGACGCCGGACGGCAAGTCGATCGTGTTCGAAGGCAATCGATCGCCCGACGCGGACCGCCAGTACGAGACGTCGCAGATCTACGCCGTCGACGTCGCCAGCGCGGCGGTGCGCGAGGTCGTGGCCAAGGCCGGCGAGTGGACCCGGCCGGTGGTCTCGCCCGACGGCCGTACGATCGCATTCACCGGACATGCGCCGACCGAGCACACCTACACGGTCAGCGATCTGTTCGTGATTCCGACCAGCGGCGGCGCCGGCGACATGCGGAAGATCACCGGCGACTTCGATCGCGATCCGCTCAACGCCCGCTGGGCTCCGGACGGCAGCGGTCTGTATTTCGACGCCGACGACCATGGCGCGCGCAACCTGGCGTTTGCCTCGATCGTCGGCGGCGTCAAGCCGCTCACCACCGGACGCCAGCAGCTGACGTTCGACTCGGTGTCGAAGGACGGCATCGCCGCCGGCATCTCCTCCGACCTGAACCATCCGCAGGACGTGGTGAAGTACAGCGTCAAGACACCTGGACCGATCACCAGACTGACCGACGTGAACGGCGACGTGCTGCAGGGGATCCAGCTCGCGAAGATCGACGAGGTGACCTACACCTCGACCGGCAACACCAAGGTGATGGGATGGATCGTCAAGCCGCCGAGCTTCGATGCCTCCAGGAAGTACCCCCTCATCCTCGAGATTCACGGCGGACCGTTCGGCAACTACAACGTCGGGTTCAACTACATGTTCCAGAACTTCGCCGCCAACGGCTTCGTCGTGCTGGTCACCAACCCGCGCGGCAGCACCGGCTACGGCGGCGACTTCATCAACGGCATCGACCACAACTATCCGGGGCCGGACTTCGACGACCTCATGGCGGGGGTCGACACCGTGGTCGGCAGGGGCTTCATCGACACCTCGCGGATGTACGTGTCCGGCTGCAGCGGCGGCGGCGTGCTCTCGAGCTGGGTGATCGGACACACGGATCGATTCGCGGCGGCGGCGGTGCGCTGCCCGGTGATCGACTGGCTCAGCATGGCGGGCCAGACCGACGTGCCGCTGTTCACCTACAGTTTCTTCAAGAAGCCGTTCTGGGAAGACTCGTCCGACTGGCTGGCGCACTCATCGCTGATGTCGGTCGGCAAGGTGACCACGCCGACGCTGTTGATGACCGGCGTGCTCGATCGCCGGACGCCGATGCCGCAGACCGAGGAGTACTACGCGGCGCTGAAGGTGAAGGGCGTGCCGGTGAAGCTCCTGCAGTTCAACGAGGAATTCCACGGCACCGGATCGAAGCCGTCGAACTACATCCGCACCCAGCTCTACATGATGAGCTGGTTCAATCAATGGACGCGCGCCGCCGGCGGCAGGGTGTCGACCACGGCAGCGGGACAGCCGTAGAGCATTTCTCACGTGCGAGGTGCGGCGTGCGAAGTGCGGTGATTCTGCTCGCGGGTCTTGTTCTCGGCACGCCTGTCCTGACGGCACAGAGCGCCCAGCTGGTGGCGGTTCGCGCCGGCCGCCTCCTCGATCCTGAAGCCGGCCGCATCCTCACGAATCAGATCATCCTCGTCGAGGGGACCAAGATCCGCGACGTCGGACCGAACGTGACCATTCCCGCCGGCGCACAGGTGATCGACCTCTCCCGCCTGACGGTGATGCCGGGGTTGGTCGAGGCGCACAACCACCTCGCGCTCACCTACAAGCCGGACCCCGAGAACAACATCTACTACTACACCTACGTGCAGGAGTCGACCGCGCTGCGCGCGATCCAGGCGGCGTCCAACGGCATCCAGATGCTGGCCTCGGGCTTCACCATTGTCCGCGACATGGGCAACAACGGCCTGTATGCGGATACGGCGCTGCGCCAGGCGATCGAGCAGGGCTGGATCCCCGGGCCGACGATCATCAACTCGGGGATCATCATCGGCGGCATGGGCGGGCAGTTCTACCCGACGCCGGAGATGGCGCAGCAGCACCGCATCGTTTACCCGGAATACCTCGACGCCGACACGCCGGACGAGATCGTCAAGGCGGTCCGCCAGAATGTGCTGTTCGGCGCCAAGGTCATCAAGATCTGCGTCGACTGCAAGCCGTACGGCTACACCGCCGACGAGATTCGTCTGGTGATCCGCGAAGCGGCCAAGGCGGGGATGAAAGTCGAAGGCCACGTGCAGACGGTGAACG
>DATASG010000076.1:0-10382 GCA_036269295.1 Vicinamibacterales bacterium
TCGAAGGTCATGTGCTGGGTCGCCCTCGATCGTGCGGTTCGGCTCGCTGAGCGGCACGAGCTGCCGGCCGCCAGGGCTCCGCGCTGGCGACTCGAGGCCGACGCCATCCGCGCGTTCGTCGATCGGGAGTGCTGGTCCGACGACCTCCGCAGCTACACGCGGATCGCCGGCAGCCATGACGTCGACGCCAGCCTGCTGATGCTGCCGCTCGTGGACTACGCCGCCCCCGGCGACCGGCGCGTGCACGGCACCATCGACGCCGTCAACCGGCTGCTCCGGCACGACGATGTGGTCTATCGCTATCATGCGGAGGATGGCGTGGCCGGCGGCGAGGGGTGTTTCGTGAACTGCTCGTTCTGGCTGGTCAGCGCGCTGGCGCGCTGCGGCCGGATCGACGAAGCGACGCAGCTGATGGAGCGGCTGGCCGCGCGCGCCAACGACGTCGGGCTGTTCTCCGAGGAGATCGATCCCGGCAGCGGCGCGTTTCTCGGGAACTTCCCCCAGGCCCTCGTCCACCTTGCGCTGATCGACGCCGCCCTCGCCATCGCGAAGGGGAGCGCCGCGTGATCGCGTCGGCGCTGGCGGGCGGGATGATCGGCACGCTGGCCATGACGACCATCATCAAGGGCGCGACCGAGCTCGGCGTGACGCGGATGGACCTGGCGCTGCTGCTGGGGACGGCGGTTACCGAGAACCGCCGCAAGGCGCGCGCCTTCGGCTACGTCTTCTACTTCGTCATCGGCGCGGTCTTCGCCGAGGCCTACGGCGCGTTCTTCGCGATCATCGGCCGCAGCTCCTGGCAGCTCGGCGCGCTGCTGGGCGCGCTGCACGCCGTCTTCACCGCCACGGTGCTCGTCAGCGTGCTGCTGCCGGTGGTGCACCCGAGGATGGCGACGCCGGACACCGCCGCGAACGACATCACGCTGATCGAGCCGCCGGGTTTCCTGATGCTGAACTACGGGCGTAACACCTTCCTCGTCACGCTCGCGGCGCACATCGTCTACGGTGCGCTCGTCGGCTTGATCGTGAGACTCTGAGCCGGCACCTCGCACCTCGCACCCCGCACTTCGCACCCCGCACCCGCACCTCGCACCCCGCACCTCGCACCTCGCACCTCCAGTATCATGTAGTGTGTTCAACCGTCGTACCAGCGGTTCCGTCGTCTGTCCCTCTTGCGGCTCACTCGTCGGCGTGCGCGATGACAAGTGCTACTCGTGCGGCCGCGCCAATCCTGGCCTGTGGGGCTTCGGCCCGGCGCTGCGCAATCTCGGCGCCGACTTCAGCTTCAGCAACATGGTGATCGGCGCCTGCGCGACCCTGTATGTGATCACGCTGCTCATGTCGGGCAGCGCGATCTTCGACCTGGGCGGCGGCATCATGTCGATCCTCGCGCCAACGACGGGCGTGCTCCGCCTGTTCGGCGCGAGCGGCGGCGTGCCGATCTTCGGCGACGGTCGCTGGTGGACGGTGCTGAGCGCCGGCTGGCTGCACGCGTCGCTGCTGCACATCTTCCTGAACATGTACTGGGTCCGGCAGATGGGGCCGGCGATGACCGACCTCAACGGTCCGGCGAGAACCGTCATCATCTACACGATGGGCGGCGTGTGCGGTTTCGCGCTGAGCTCGCTGGCGTGGGCGTACTTCCCGCCTCTGCCGTTCCTGCACGGCGGCTCGCTAACCGTCGGCGCATCAGCGCCCGTGTTCGGGCTGATCGGCGCGCTCTACCACTATGGGCGGACGAGCAGCAGCATCGCCAAGCAGATGGCGCAGTCGATTGTTATTCAGGCCGTGATTTTCGGCGTGATCATGGGCAATTCGGGCATCGACAATTTCGCGCACCTCGGTGGTTTCGCCGGCGGCTACTTCACCTCCGCCTTTCTCAACCCGATGACCCGCGAGCGCGGCGATCACATGATCATCGCCGCCGCCTGCCTGCTGCTCACGGCCCTGTCGATCATCGCCTCGATTCTCACCGCGCTCCCTCTGCTCCGGCAAGCCTGAGCTCGAGCGGGGCGTGCCCTACTTTCGGGCCAGCTCCTCGTCGATGATCCGCTTGAACGCATCGTAGGGCTGCGCGCCGCTGAGCATCCGGCCGTTGATGTAGAAGGCGGGCGTGCCGTTGACCCCGGCATCCTCGCCGGCCTTGACGTCCGCGTCGACCAGTGCCTTCGGCTTATGCGTGTCGACGCAGCTGTTGAACTGTCCCGTGTTCAACCCCAGCGCGCTGGCGTGCTGCTTCAGGTCGGCATCGCTCAGCTTGGACGGGTTGGCGAACAACAGATCGTGATAAGGCCAGAACTGGCCTTGCTCGCCGGCGCACGCCGCGGCTTCCGCCGCCGGACGCGCGGACGGGTGGCTGGGCAACGGATAATGGCGGTAGACGAAGCGAATCTTGTCGCCGTAGGTCGCCAGCACCTGCTTCACCGTCGGGTCGGCGCGCAGGCAGTACGGGCACTGGAAGTCGGAGAACTCGATCAGCTCGATCGGCGCCGTCTTCGGTCCCTTGCTCGGGCTGTTGGCCGACGACACCACCTGCCTCGGCGGCTCGAGCGTGATCGTGACGTTGGTCTTGGCTTTCAATGAGTCGACGTACTGCGAGCGGATGTTTTGCATCCGTTCCTGGATGAGATAGGCGCGAATCGGCTGCTTCACCTGTTCGAGCGGCGCGCCCTGCAACCGCGCCTCGTTGGCTTGAAACCAGCTGGCGATCTCGGCGTCCGACACCGGAGGAATTTTTGCCGTGAT
The DNA here is from genome assembly GCA_036269295.1 of Vicinamibacterales bacterium. Taxonomy (GTDB): domain Bacteria; phylum Acidobacteriota; class Vicinamibacteria; order Vicinamibacterales; family CAVVIG01; genus CAVQFC01. The sequence goes on from DATASG010000076.1 coordinate 2,746, forward strand.
CTCCTTTTCGATCAGCGCCGCACGGTCCACACCCTGTGCCCTCGCCGCGGCGTCGATCAACGTGTTGGCCACGATCTCGTCGAGTGCGGCGCGCCGCGCTTCGTACAGCGCTTGAGACAACTTCGCGCTTCCGAAGGCGGAGGCCGGCTGTTCGAGCGCCTTGTCGTCCACCTCGCCCAGCGTGATCGGTGTGCCGCCCACCGTGGCCACCGCCTCGGCCGGCAGCTGCCGTCTGGCCTGCTGCGCTGACGTCTGCGAGCAGGCGGTCAGCACGGCGAGCAGCGCCGCGAGAGTAAGCTTCCTCATCACAAAATTATAGCCTGTCCTACTCGCCCAGCCGCTGAGGCAGGTCGGCGACGACGTACGCCATCACCGCCACCGCGGCGGCGCATTTTGCCATTTCCACCGGATCGATCTTGTCAATCGTGTCGGCCGGCGTGTGGTGGATCAGGAAGTACTTCGTGCCGTCGACCTCGAGCGACATGCCCGGGACGTGCGCCTCCTGCATGCTGGGGCCGATGTCGGCGCCGCCGCCTCCCAGGCTGATCTGGTCCGCCGCAATCCCGGCGAGCAGGGTGCCAATCGCCTTCACCGTCTCGCGCCCGATGTCGTTGCCGGTAAACCCGAACCCGAGCGGCCGGAATACGCCGCCGTCCGACTCCAGCATCATCACGTGCTTGCCGAGCTCAGCGCGGTGCTGGTCACGATAGGCGAGACCGCCGCGGCCGCCGTTCTCCTCGTTGGTCCACAGCACGACCCGGACGGTGCGGCGCGGACGGAGGTTCAACTTCTTCATGATCCGCAGCGCCTCCCACGTCACCACGCAGCCGCCGCCATCGTCGCTCGCGCCGGCGCCCACATCCCAGGAATCGAGGTGGCCGCTGACGACCACCACCTCGTCGGGCTTCTCGCGCCCGCGAATCTCGCCGACGACGTTGGCCGATTCGGCGTCGGCGTCGAAGTGCGCGTCCATCCTGAGCCGGACGACCGTCCTGCTGCCGCGGTCGGCCATACGCTGCAGGCGATCGGCGTCCTCCGCGGAGATCGCCGCCGCCGGAATCTTTTTCACGTCGCTCGCGTACTGCAGCGCGCCGGTATGCGGTGTGCGCAGGCCGGCCGGGCCGACGGCGCGAATCAGCATCGCGACCGCGCCGTGTCGCGCGGCGCGTGACGGCCCACCGGAGCGAAACCGGACGGTCTCGCCGTAGTTCGTGAACGGCACGTTGAAGAGGACGATGCGCCCCTTCGCCTGCCCAGCCTTCGCGTCCAGCTCATCGAAGCTGTGCACGACCAGGACTTCGGCCTGGATGCCGTCGCCGCCGGTGCCGATGCTGTCGCCCAGCCCGAGCACGACCATGGCGTGGCGCGCGGGCTCGACGATCTCCGCGCTCTCGCTGCCGCGCACCCATTTGGGGACCATCACCCGCTCGGTGTGCACGTTCTCGAGGCCGTCCTTCTTCATTTCCGCGGCTGCCCATTGAATGGCGCGGTCGAGCGCCGGCGAGCCGCTGAGCCGGTTCCCGATGGTGTCGGTCAGCAGCGCCAGGCGGTCCCAGGCGAACGTGCTGCTGACGGCTTCGCCGATGAGCCGCGATGCCGGGTCGCGAAAGGGATCGAGCCAGGCTGGTCCGCTTGAGGCGGCGGGCGACGAGGTCTGGGCTCCGCCAATCGTGGCGGCGGTGATGAAACACAATAGAGAGAGGAAAGATCTCACGCGGCGGCGCATTCGGAACCTCCGGAATTCCTAGAGGGTACCTCATGGCCCGCCGTTTCCTGGCGTCGCGCTGGTCTGCGACTTGCACGCGGGCTGACAGGGCCGTGCCCATCTTCCCCCGTGGGCGACGGCTTCGGAATTTCCGGCATGCCGGCGACGGCAGATTGATGCAGTTGAAGAAATGAACGTATCAGCCGCGCTCTTCGGAACGTTGATGCTGACCGGCGCCGTGTCGATGCATGCCGGTGAGCGGATGACCATCAAAGTGTCTCCGGCCGTCGCCTTTGCCCCCGCAAATCTGGTCGTTCGCGCGACGATTCCCGCCGATGCCGAAAACCGCGCCGTGCAGATAGTCGCCGAGTCCGACGACTTCTATCGCAGCAGTGAACAGCAGCTCGAAGGTGAGAGAGCTCCCCGGACGACCACGTTCGAGCTCCGCAGCCTGCCGTCGGGGACATACCTGATCAGCGCCAACCTGATGGGCGCCGATGGCCGCTCGCGGGGCATCATCAGGCAGAAGGTGAACGTCATCCCTGGCGGGGCTGGGGAACGATAGCTCTCGATCTAGAGAGCGTTGCTGACGCGCGCGGTGGCCGCGACTTTCTCCGGCTCCGGTGTAAAGTCTTCGCCGGGGTTGATGAAGCGGTCCTTTTCGAAGTGGTACTGTTTGTCGTAGAGCTGGCGGTACCGTCCGGCCCTCGCCAGCAGTTCGTCGTGCGTGCCGCTCTCGACGATCTCGCCGTGCTCGAGCACCATGATCTGGTCGGAGCTGCGGATGGTCGACAGCCGGTGCGCGATGACAAACGTCGTCCGCCCGGCGCGCAGCGCCTTCAGCGCCTCCTGAATCATCGACTCGCTCTCGCTGTCGAGGCTCGACGTCGCCTCGTCGAGGATCAGGATCTTCGGGTCGGCGAGGATCGCCCGCGCGATCGCGACCCGCTGGCGCTGGCCGCCAGACAGCCGCACGCCCCGCTCGCCGACGATGGTGTCGTAGCCGTTCTCGAACTCCTGGATGAACTCGTCGCAGTGCGCAATCAGGCTGACCGCCTTGATCTCCTCGCGCGACGCGTGCGGCCTGGCGTAGGCGATGTTGGCGGCGATCGTCCCGTCGAACAGGAAGTTGTCCTGCAGCACGACGCCGAGATGCTCGCGGTAGTCGCGCAGCTTGATCGAGGTCAGGTCGTGGCCGTCCACCAGCACCCGGCCCGCCTGCGGCCGGTTGAAGGTCATGACCAGGCTGATCAACGTGCTCTTCCCGGAGCCGCTCGATCCCACCAGCGCCGTGGTCGAGCCGGCCGGCGCGGTGAAGGTCACGTCCTTCAACACCGGCACGCCCGGGTTGTACTCGAAGGTGACGTGATCGAACGCGATCTCGCCGCGGACGTCGGCAAGCGGCGCGCGATCCGCGTCCTCCTGATCTTCGGTCGCCATCCGCCTGATCTCGCGGATCCGGTCGAGCCCTGCGAACGCCTCGCTCAACTGGGTGCCGATCGACGCCAGCTGAATCACCGGCATGGTGATCATCGCGGTGAAGGCGAAGTACTGGAAGAAGTCGCCGATCGTCATCTGCCCGGCGCGGATCGCCGATCCACCGATCAGCATCATCGCGATGCCGATGGCCGCGATCACCAGCGACGAAAAGGCGGTGATCGACGACACGCCGGTGAGCGACCGCGCCACGTTGCGGAACAGGCGGTGCGCGCCGTGCGCGAACACGATCTCCTCGCGCTTTTCCGCCGTGTAGGCTTTGACGATGCGCACGCCGCCGAGCGATTCGGCGAGCCGGCCGGTGACCTCGGCGTTGATCTGGCCGCGCTCGCGGAACAGCGGCCGCAGCCGCTGAAACGCGGTCGCCATGCCGCCGCCGAACAGCACCAGGATGAGGAGGGTCACGACCGTCAGCTTCCAGTTCAGGTAGATGAGGAAGCCGAGCGCGATCGTCGCGGTGAGAATCGATCCGGTGAGCTGGACCAGGCCGGTGCCGACGAGATTGCGGATGCCTTCGGCGTCGGTCATGATCCGCGAGATCAGCACGCCGCTCTTGGTCGAGTCGAAGTAGCGGATCGGCAGGCGCATGACGTGCGCCTCGACGTCCTTGCGCATGTCGGTGATGGCGCGCTGCGCCGCGACGCCGAGGATCTGCGAGTTGGTGAAGGAGCTGACCGCGTCCACGATCGCCGCGGCGCCGACCGCCATCGCAAGCTTGGGCAGGAGATCCCAGTGCCCCTTGGCGACCACGTCGTCCATCAGGTACTTGGTGGACGCCGGCAGCACGAAGCCTGAGAGGCGGTTGATCAGCATCAGCCCGAGCCCCATCGCCAGCCGCTTGCGATGGGTCCAGATCAGGCGCCGCGCTTCCTCCCACGATCCGGCCGTGAAGGCCTTCTTTTTCGACGTCTTGGCGGCGTCGGCGGCGGGGGCCGCCGACCGGGGTGTTCGTTCAGGATGAGCCACGAGAGTCATGATACCCGGGTCCAAAAGGAGCGGGCCTATACAAACGGGTAGCCCGGGTCATCGGCGCGGCAGACAACTCCGAACCGCTGCGGCAAGGCCGTCCTGGTCGTTGCTCGCGGCCCTGCGGTAGCCGCGCGACTTGAGTGCCTCGGTCGCGTTGTCCATGACGAAGGCCGTGCCGGCGAAGTCGAGCATCTCGACGTCGTTCATGTTGTCGCCGAACGCGGCGACCTCGGCCGGCGTCCAGCCGCGCCGCGCCACCCAGGCCGCCAGGGTCGTGCCTTTCGAGCAGCCTGCGGCGTTGACGTCGACCAGAGAAAAGTCACGCGCCACGTACTCGGTGATCGCCACGGTGAACCGATCCGCGATCGGCATCGCCCGCAGCGCCATCACCAGCGCGCGCATCGGCTCGACGCTGCCGTTGAACATCAGTTGGATGGGGTCCTCGGTCAGGCTGTCGCGAAGCGGCGACGCGGCGCGGGTGATGAAGGCCTTGTTCTTGTCGTAGTAGCCGCGCCGGTTCGGGTGCGACCAGTCCATGCGCTCGAACACAATCTGCCGCTCGTCGGGGCGATCGAACACCACCGCGACGCTGTCCTCGAGGTGTCGCGTCCGGTCAAGGACCTGGCGCGCCGCGTCGCGCGCCAGCACGTGCCGCAGCTCCGTCTCGCCGGTCTTGCGCTTCACCACCGCGCCGTTGTTGACGATCAGCGTCAGCGGGATCGGCAGGCGCTCGACCACCGCGCCGGTGAAGTGATAGCTCCGGCCGGTGACGAGCGCCACCTCCAGGCCGAGCGCCGACGCGTCGACGAGCGCGTCGCGGTGCGCGTCCGGCAACCGCCCATGGCTGTCGAGCAGCGTTCCGTCAATGTCGATGGCAAGGAGACGGATCATTGGGGCAGGAAAGGCAGGAAAGGCAGGAAAGGCAGGAAGGGCAGGAACGGCAGGAAGGGTGGGACGAGTCGCTCGTTCTCGAGCGGGTAGCGAGTTTCGCGCCTACGCCGTCCATCGTTATCAAACGCGCCGAGAAAGCAAGCCCATCGCCCGTCGCCGTTGTGGAACGGAGCATGTAGCGGCAGCGCCTCATGAAGAACCTGCGGCATCATTCGCTTGTCGCCTGGCAGCGCGCCGACGATCTGTTTATCAAAGTTCACAAGCTGACCATTCACTTGTTCCCATCGTTTGAGCGGTTCGAACTCGGTTCTCAACTTCGCAAGGCCGCGTACTCTGTGCCGGCGAACATTGCCGAAGGCTACGGGCGACGGCATAAACGCGATCGCCTTCACTTTCTCAACATCGCGGAAGCGTCGCTCGCCGAAATGTCGTATTGTGTCCACGTGGCGGGCCGCCTCGACTACTTCGGCCCCGAGCTGGTAAGCGAACTCGAGAATAATCTGAGCGGTGTCGGAGCGCCCCTCGTGGGCCTCATTCGATCCATTCAATCGCCCGACGATCAATAGCTCTTCGAACTGTCCAGCCCTCCCGCCTATCCTGCCAGTCCTGCCCGTCCCGCCTGTCCAGCCCGTCCCCCCTATCTCTCCGGGATCGAGGTGTAGGCGATGAGGACAAATTTCCAGCCGGACGGCTCCCGGACCAGCGTGAACTGATCGACGCCGTGGGAGACCGCCTTGCCCTCCCGCATCACCCGGAAGTCGGCGCGCACGTGCGTGAGGTGATCGCTGTCGATCGTCACCGTGACGTTCGTCAGCGGCTCGCGAAAGATCACCGGGTTGGCATTGCTCCGCATCGCCGCGATCCACTCGTCGCCGGTCTGTTCGCTGCTCGTCCACACCGCCTGGTCCGAGCCGGTCGAAGGCTGCCGCTCTCGGGTGATCAGGACCAGGGCCTTCGCCGCGAGATCCGCCGCGACCTTGTCGACCTGGTGATCGCCGAGGTTCAACAGGAAGCGCTCGACGAACGCGTTGACCTCCGCCGCCTCGGACCCAGCCGCCCTTCCTGCCTGTCGCGTCCCTCCTGCCTGTCCTGCCTCTTCAGTCTTGTCGACGACCACCGTTCCGCCCTTCATCACCCAGCGGACCTTGTTGATGACGACGTCGACGTCGGCGAGCGGGTTGCCCTCGACCGCGACGAGGTCGGCGAAATAACCGGGCGCGATCGCGCCCAGGTCGCTGCCGTGTCCGAGGAGCGCGGCTGGAATCGTCGTCGCCGTCGCCAACGCCTGCGCGGGCGTCATCCCAGCCTTGATGAACCAGCCGAGCTCGCGCGTGTTCTGGCCGAACATGCTGTAGACCGCGTCGGAGCCCATCCCGATCTTCACGCCCGCCTTGAACGCGCGCCGCGTCGATTCGAGGTTCTTCTCGATGTAGGCCTGGAGCGGCGGGATCGTCTCCGGCGCGAAGCCGAACTCGTCCTTCGCCTCGACGTAGTAGCGATTGTGGTCGATGGTCGGCACCCAGACCGTGCCCCGTCTCACCATCTCGGCGATGGTGGCGTCGTCGAGTTCGATGCCGTGCTCGACCGAGTCGGCGCCGGCGCGGACCGCGTCGCGCACGCCCGAGGCGCCGTACGAGTGAATCGCGACCGGATGGCGCGAAGCGTGGGCGGCGTCGACGGCCGCCTTCATTTCCTCGAACGTCAGCGTCTGCGTGGTGTCGACGCTCTGATAGCTGCCCCGCGAGCCGTAGACCTTGACCCAATCGGATCCGGCGGCGACCCGCGCCTCGGCGAGCTGGCCGTAGTCGGGCTTCGGCGCGTCGCCTCGCGGCGCCGACAGTCCCTGACCGGCGACGAACATTCGCGGCCCGACCATCTTGCCGGCGTTGATCAGGTCCCGCATCGCGTAGTCGACGTCGCCGGAGGCGCCCAGATCGCGAACGGTCGTGACGCCGGTCGCGAGCGTTCGCCGCGCGTTGTCGGCAGCGAGCACCGTGGTGACTCCGGCCGGACGGCGCGGCTGACTGAGCGGCCGCGTCCCGGACGCCGGATCCCAGAAGTAGGTCATGTGCGTGTGGAGGTCGATCAGGCCCGGGATCAACGTGAAGCGCCGCAGGTCGATGACCTCGGCGCCATCCGGCGGCGCGGCGGTGCCGATCGAGGTGATGCGATCGCCATCGACCAGGATGACGGCGTTGGCGATCGCCGTGCCCGACGGGTCGATCACCGTGCCGGCGCGGATCGCCTTCGTTGCCGCAAGCGCATCCGTCGACAACCACAGCCACAGCAAACACGTGAAGGCTGAGCCCGGACCAATAATCCCCGTAATCCGCGTAATCCGCGCGATCCGCGTCCGTGTCATGAGGCGTACCTCGCTCGTGCTTCTTCGAACTGTTCCGCGATCTCGCGCGCCAGGGCGGGAGGGGCGATGACCCGAGCGAACGGGCCGAAGCTCAGGATCCAGCTGTGCAGCGCGCGATCGAGGCAGACGTCGATCGCCATCGTCAGCCCGCCGGCGCCGCTGTCGCGCAGCCGCTGCGAAGGATGCCACTCGCGCGCCCGGATGTAGTCGGCG